>NZ_CFKYFN010000083.1:0-13183 GCF_985060555.1 Odoribacter sp.
CGACCCTTTTTCATTTGAGATAGTGGGATTAAGTTCAATGAAATACCATGGAAAAAGAAGAAATAACGATAGAATTACTTTATAGAAAACTGGAAAACCGTTTGACAGAAGAGGAAGTCAAACATTTTGAGATGTGGATGCAGGATATCGATCATCAGAGGTATTATTGGAATCTACAATCTTTTTATGAATTACGAGAGGATGGAAGGCCGGATAGTGCAGAAGTGAACCGTGCGTGGATTGATTTACAGAGCCGGATAAATAAACAGGGGTTAAAGCCCGGACGTAACCGTCTGTTATGGCGTGGTGTGGTAGCAGCTTCAATAATTATTTTGTTGGGAGTAATACCTTTAATTGTGCCGCAAGATGTAAAAAACGTTTCTTCGGAAGCGGAGATACAGATCCGTCCCGGTCATCGGAATGCTATTCTGGAACTGGCTGATGGTAAGGTTTATAACCTGACAAACTTGGAATATGGGGGGAATAACAGGATTTCTGAGAATATTATTGTGGATAGTTGTTGTTTGGATTATCTCCGGCCGGATACGCTGATTCCGGTAGCGCTGGCCTGGCATAAAGTAATTGTTCCCTGGGGAGGAGAGTTTCAGATTTCTCTGGAAGATGGAACGAGAGTTTGGCTGAATTCAGAATCTACCCTGAAATATCCGGAGGTATTTACCGGAACTACCCGGGAGGTATTTCTGGAAGGGGAAGCCTATTTTGAAGTAGCACGAAATACAAATTGTCCTTTTATCGTGCATACGGGAATACAAAATGTCAGGGTATTGGGGACCAGTTTCGGAATAACGAATTATGCAGATGACCAGAATCTGACTACCACTTTGGTTAACGGGAAGGTACAAGTAGAATTTCCGGGCTTTTCGGATGAGGTATTTCTTTTGGAACCGGGTTTTCAGCTGGCTTGTGACCGGCAAAACCGGAAAATTGAAAAGCGGACTGTCGATGTCTATGAATATGTTGCCTGGAAAGATGGAAAATATGTTTTTACCCGGAAACGTCTTGAGGATATATTGACTACGCTTTCCCGGTGGTATGATTTTCATGTGTTTTTCCAAAATCCGGAAGTAAAAGAGGTCGTCTTTTCCGGTGAACTGAGACGTTTCGATAGTTTCAGTGATATTCTTCGTTTGATTGAGAAAACAAGCGATGTCAAATTTACTACGACAGGCAATACCGTTTTGGTGAGGGAATGATGATAACGACTAAAATAATGTTGAACTAAAGAATGCTAACTTATGAGAAAACAAGGATGTAAAAAATGGGCATTATATGTCCCACAGTTGGTGGCCTTGCTTTTAGTATTCAATTTGAATCTGAATGCAACCGCATTTTCCCAGCATCAGCGATTAAATTTGAAGTTGAAGGATGCTACACTGGAAGAGTTTATTTCAGCCATTAAAAGACAGTGCGATGTGGGTTTTATTTATGATTATAATAAAACAAAAGATTTGAAAGGCATTACTGTCACTGCTGTGAATGAAGAGATTTCCGCAGTTTTGGAGCAGGCTTTAAGGGGGACGGGGTTTACGGCGGAAATAGATAACAATACGATTATTCTGCGGAAATCGGCTGTCCCGCAGACAGTACAAGTGGCTAAGCGGATTAGCGGTCAGGTGATGGACAAAAGTGGGAATGCATTACCGGGTGTAACCGTTATGATTAAAGGAACGACCTTGGGTACGACAACGGGGGTAAACGGAGATTTTGAAATCAGCTTACCGAATCCTGTAGGCCAGACTTTGGTATTTTCTTTTATCGGAATGACTTCGGTTGAAATGACTTTGAAGAATACAGAACCTTTGACCGTTGTGTTAAAAGAAGAAGCGACGGAGATGGAAGAGGTGGTGATCACCGGTATTTATTCCAGGAAAAAAGAGAGTTTTACCGGTTCTTCCCAGACCTATACCCATAAGGAGTTGAAGATGATCGGGAATACCAATGTCTTGCAAAGTCTGAAAACCATCGATCCTTCTTTTGCGATCATTGAGAATAATCAGTTCGGCTCTGACCCCAATACTTTGCCGGATATTAATGTGCGTGGTAAAACGAGTGTTGTCGGATTAACCCAGGAATATGATACTGACCCGAACCAGCCCCTGTTTATTCTGGATGGATTCGAATCGACCTTGAAAGCAATCAGTAATCTGAGTATGGACCGGGTGGCCAGTATCACTGTATTGAAAGATGCTGCTGCAACCGCTATTTATGGTTCCAAGGCAGCGAACGGTGTTATTGTCGTTGAAACAAAAGCTCCTGAAGCCGGAAAACTGCAAGTGAATTACAATGGGAACCTGAATTTTTCATTTGCCGATCTTTCGGATTATAATTTGATGAATGCCCGTGAAAAATTGGCATTTGAAAAATTAGCCGGCCGTTATGGTCCTTTAGATGCAAATGGGGAAATTATAGACGAAGGTTATCAGTCTACTTACTACCAACGTTTGGCTGAAGTGGAGAAAGGGGTGGATTCGTATTGGCTGAACGAACCTTTACGTTTTGCCACTTCCCACAGTCATGATCTTTTTATTGAAGGGGGAGATTCCCGTATGCGTTATGGTTTAGGGGTAAATTATAACCGGACAGCCGGTGTCATGAAAGGGTCTGACAATAATGTCCTGAACGGAAACGTCCGTTTGATTTACCGTTACAAAAATCTGGCATTTACCGATTACGTCAATTTTGATTATTCGGTATCCGATCGCGAAAAAGTAGCTTTTTCCAAATTCTCACAGGCCAATCCCTATTACCGGAAAGTGAACGATTATGGAGAGCCGGAGGCAGTGCTCGAGAAATATAAACTTATGTCAGGTGATGAATATGTCTTCAATCCGTTGTACGATATGTCTTTGAATTCTTCCAACCGAACCCGGAATTTCGGCTTCCGGAACAATTTTGAGGTGGATTGGCGGGTTATTGAACCTCTCCGGTTGAGAGCCAGAATCAGCGTATCGAAGTCGGTGTCTAAACAAGAAGTTTTTCAATCTCCTAAAGCTTCGGTATTTTACGGGAAGAGTGAAAAAGAAAAAGGATCTTATTCTGAAACCAATGGGGATGTGTTGAGCTATGACGGGGATTTGAATGCGACTTTCGGTAAGTTGTTTGACAATAAACACATGGTGAATGCCGTTGTGGGTATGCAGGTGTCCGATAATAAAAACAAGACTTCCGGTTTTAGAGCGATAGGTTATGTCGACGACCGGAATATCAATCCTACTTTTTCCAATGGTTATCCGTCCGGAGAGAAGCCTTCTTATTCAAACAGCCAGAAACGTTCGGCCAGTTATTATATGAACGGGGGATATGCCTATGATAACCGTTATCTGTTGGATGCTAATTTCAGGGCGGACGGTTCATCTGTTTTCGGAGTTTCGAATAAGTTTACGACAACCTGGGCGGTAGGTGTCGGCTGGAATATACACAATGAATCTTTTGTAAAAAACTGTGCGTTTATTGATTTTCTGAAATTGCGTTATTCGATCGGTAATCCGGGTAACCAGAATTTTAGCCTGTACATGTCGTCCAATATGTATAGCTATACGACAAGCTTTAATAATCCTTTCGGTTTAGGAGTCGGAATATCTTCTTACGGGAATCCGAATCTGGAATGGCAGAAAACAATCGATCAGAATTTCGGATTCGATGTAGAAATATTTCATCGTCGTTTACGTCTGAATTTCGACTATTTTATGAAGAATACCGATCCTTTATTGGTATCAGTGACCTTACCGACTTCGACAGGTACAGCTTCCGTACCGACCAATCTGGGAAAACAGACGACCAAAGGGTATACACTTTCGGCTAATGTCGTCGTGTTACAGAAGGAGGAGCTGAACTGGAGTATCAATGGAAATTTACGGCATTTAAAATATGAGTATAAGAATATCGGGAATGCACTGGAAAAATACAATGCACAAAACCGGGAAGATGAAACTGATCAAAAGATCGGAAGTTCAAATTTGAAACGTTATTATGACGGAGGAAGCCCTTCTGATATCTGGGCTGTACGTTCGGCCGGAATCGATCCGGTGACCGGACGGGAAATTTTCATCAAGAAAGATGGAACTCAGACTTTTGAATTCGATTATAATGATGAGGTCATCGTCGGTAACTCAGATCCTAAGCTGGAAGGTGTGATCGGCAGTTCATTCTATTGGAAAGGATTGTCGGCTTCGATAAATTTCCGTTACCGGGTAGGTGGACAGATTTTTCTGAGTGCTCTGTACAATAAAGTAGAGAATATTTCTGATCAGGACGTGTATTATAATCAGGACAAACGAGCCCTGTACGACCGTTGGCAGAAACCCGGGGATGTCGCTAAATTTAAAGCCATATCTCTGAATGAAACCACTCCGATGTCTTCCCGTTTTGTTGCCGATGAGAATACATTATCCTGTGAATCGGTTTCCATCGGGTATGAAACCCAGGCTCGCTGGCTGAGGCATTTCGGTGCTTCTTCCATGACTATACGCGGATATATGAACGATATTTTCCGGATATCTACTGTAAAAAATGAACGGGGATTGGATTATCCTTTTGCCCGTAGTGTGGCTTTTTCTTTAGGTATAAGGTTTTAATGCTAAAAAGATTAGATTATGAATAGAATAAAAAGAATATGGATACTGGGGCTTTTACTGATAGGCGCTTCATGTAATTCCTGGTTGGATGTGGCTCCGGAGGATCAGATTATGGAAAAAGACCTGTTTGAAGAAAGAGAGGGGTTTCTGATGGCTTTAAACGGGGTGTACCTGAATATGAATAGTTCGTCGAATTATGGAGGTAATTTGTCGGCCGGTATAATTGATGTGATGGCTCAGTATTATAATTGTACCACCAGTGAGCACAATTATAGTGGTTACCAGTCCTATGCTTATGATAGTAAGACGTCAAAAGACCGGTTCGAAACGGTATGGAAGACCACTTATTCCCAGATTTCGAATTTGAATGCTATACTGGAACATTGCGGAGACGGGAATCCGGTGCTGCCGGAACTGTATTATAAATTGATCAAAGGCGAGGCGTTGGGATTACGTGCTATGTTACATTTCGATATGCTCCGGCTGTTCGGGCCACTTTGGACGGAAAAGGAGCAGGCAAGTATACCTTACCAGACTTCTTCGGAACGGATTGTCGAACCTTTGTTAAGCGCAGACAGCGTATTAAACTGTGTGCTTACCGATTTGACAAGAGCTGCTGATTTATTGAAGGATGTCGATCCTGTTATTACCGATGGAGCCAGAAATTACAGTGGAGGAGAAAATGGTAATGATCTTTTTTACCGGCAATACCGGATGAATTACTATGCAGTGAAAGCTTTGATGGCAAGGGCGTATATGTGGAAGGAAGATTACAGCAAGGCAAAAGAATGTGCCATTGAGGTGATTGAGGAAGTCGCTGACGAAAAGAATCCTTTGTTCCCTTTGTGTACAGCAACTTATGCAGATACAGCCTCCAATGATAATATGTTTGCGACAGAGGTATTGTTCTCTTTGTACAATAGTATTCGTACAGATAATATTTATAAGACCTATTTTACCTCTGATCTGAATGTGGTGAATTTACTGACTTTGGCCGGAGGCTATCAGAATGGCCGTATCCGTACCATTTTCGAATCTCCCGATGATTTGCGTTTTAAAATGTGGGAATCTGTAACAAAGGAAGGAAAAGAGTTTTGTTGTTTCAAGAAGTATGCAGAGGTACAGACGACTACCGATGAAGCAAAGGCCAAGGCAGAGCGTTTTGCTTATATGGTTCCCCTGATCCGGGTCAGCGAACTTTATTTGATTGCGGCCGAATGTGTCGGAGTCCGGGAAAGGCAGGTCGGTATTGCTTTGGAAAAATACCTGAATCCTTTACGTAAAGCCAGAAAGTGTATCAGCCTGAATACAGAGTCGCCGACCGATCTGAATACGGCTATCCGGAATGAGTATATCCGGGAATTTATCGGAGAGGGGCAAACCTTCTATTATTTCAAACGCAATCGGTTGGAAAGTATACCCGATGGTTCCCAGCCGGCAGAGACGTTGACGATGCAACTCCGGAATTATGTGGTTCCATTACCTGACAGTGAAACCAGTCAACGGGAAAATCAAAGTAGTTCAACTGAAAAAGAGTAAATTATGAAAAATATTGTTTATATAGCGACCTTATTCCTCATCATTGCCGGTCTGTCCGGATGTGAAAAAGAAATCAAGGATTTCGACGGAGAGGAAGGAGTTTATTTCTATGTACAATGGGGACCGGATTGGTTTGATACCACTTATTGGGCCGCCCAGCCTTATACTAAAGTTGAATTTATTAAAAAGGGTGTAGACGAACTGCTTCTGAAAATAAGGGTACAAATGACCGGAAGGGTAAAAGATTATGACCGGAAATTCCGTATTGTAGTCGATCAGGATAGTACGACAGCCGTAAAAGGTGAAAATTATCTGGAATTTGATGAATGGCAAACCATAAAGGGAGGCTGGAGTTATGCAGATGTGCCGGTGACTGTGAAAAATAGTGAAGCATTGGATGAAGTGGAACGTAATCTTGTACTTCGTTTATTGCCATCCGAAGATTTCACCCTGGCTATTCCGCAATGGTTCGATTTGAGCGGTATGTTGGGGAATGATAGCGGCAAGGAGGAATTTGACGGGACACGGCATAAGATTATCCTGAACAACTTTATTACTTGTCCGAAAGTTTGGATGGGAAGGGAGTCCGGTAAAATCGGAGATTTGGAGGGAGGATTGTGGGGATTCTTTTCAAAGGAAAAATTTGAAGAAATCCTAAAGCGTTTTCCGGAGTTGACTTATGAAGATTTTATGTCCAATGAAACGATGCCGTCCGGTTTGAAATATGCTATCCAAAACAAGATGGCTATGGATTTGCAGGCATTATATGACAAGAGCCCCGATCATCGTGATGCAATCAGGGAGAAAGATGGACGACTGATGTGGTTTCAGGGGGTGAGTTGGAAATCTTATTATGGGGTTCCGTTTCAACCGGGAGAATGATAGAATTGAAATATACTAAAATCTGACTACGATGAGAAAATTAATATTGATATTATGGGCGGGAATTCTATCTGTTTTTAGTATTTCCTGTTATGATGACGAGGGATCGAATGATTATCATCCGATCAATGAAGTAAAAATTTCCGATTGGAAAAAAGGAGGTTATACGGCTATTTTTAAGAACGATACTTTAAAAATCACTCCGCTTTCCTATCTGGACACCGTACGGAAAGAACCTGTGATACAGTTTACAGAAGACAGTGATCCTTCGCGTTATGAATACGAATGGAAAGTGGTGGCCAGCAGTTTGACCGATGACCGGGATAAAGGAATCGTTTTGGGTACGGAACGGAATCTGAGGTATTTTGTCAATTTGAAACCTGATTCTTATGCTTTATATCTGAAAGTCAAAGATACGAAGACCGATTTGATCTGGAAATCCTATACCTCACTGACTGTTTTGAGTGTGACGGATAAAGGTTTTTTTGTTCTTGGGGAAAAAGAGGATGGTACGGTAGGTTTGGATATGATCTCTACGGCAAAAGATACGATTGTGTTGAAGAATCTGTTGGAGGGGAATGGACTACCTGAATTACGGGGACCGATGCGGGTCATGTATACCGGTTCTTATTATTGGGAAACTCCGGCTATGAAACTGTGGATATCCACAGAATCAGGATCCTACTATCTGGATTTGACTTCGTTTGCTTCAGGACCGATGAATACCTTGCGTTCTATGACTTATTCAAGTTTCCCGATGCCTGATATGCTGAATGTAGTGGATATGGCTGCCAAACAGCGTTTTACCGGTATGTCAAATAACCGGATTATGATGACGGAAGATTATGTATTCGGAGCGAGTTTGTACTCGGATGAAAATTATGGAAATCCTTCCAACCGTATGGATGTGATGAGTGAAAAATGCTTCCGGCCTTTTCCATATATTTTTACCAGTATAAGCAGTCCGAGTGGTTGGATTATTTATAATGCCGACGATCATTGTTTTACCTTTTTGAGTACTGTTACCGGGTTAAGTGTAACTCAGTTACAAGATAATGCAGGAGAAGCATTTCCTTGGATACAGCCGGCGGGCCGTACTTGTATTTATGGTGAGAATACATTTAATACAGTGGGAGGTAGTTCAAATGGAAATTCATTTGCACTGATGGAAGATCAGCAAAATTTCTATGTCTATCAGTTTTATTGCAGTATCCGGAGTTGGGTGCCGAGCGATATGCCTCAGAAAAGAGCCGGCTATACGATAGACAAATCGAAAGCGACCGGTTTAAGAAGCGGATTGCTTTACGCTTTTGCTTCTAAGCGTTCTTTGTTATTGTATGCTAACGGACAAATATTACATGCATATGATTATGTGAATCATATGCATTATGAGAAAGACCTGGGCGATCAGATTACCTTTATCAAATTTGATCCCTATGGAAATAATTACGATGAGTTGATGGTAGGTACCTACAACGCGGCAGAGAAGGGAATTGTAACGCGTTATCTTTTGGGCACTGACCAGGATTCGTTTGAATTGGAACCTTTGAAAGATTGTCGTTGGAACGGTTTGGTGAAAGTGAAAGATATTGATTACCGGCAATAGTTTGAGATCATATCTATGAATAAAAAAGTGATCATATGGATGGCCGGAATCCTGCTGTTGCCTTTGTGGGTGTGTGCCCAGGGGGTAAATTTCCGGCCGCTTTCTTATACGGAAGCGATAGAACTTGCTGCGAAAGAGAACAAGATGGTTTTCATTGACTTTTATACAACATGGTGCGGACCTTGTAAACGAATGTCAAAAGAGGTTTTTCCCCAGCAGGAAGTAGGAGAATATTTCAACCGTACTTTTATTTCCCTCAAATTAGATGCAGAGAAAGAAAATGGGTTGGAACTGGCAAAGAAATATGCCGTAAAGGCTTTTCCTACGTTTGTGGTATTGAGTCCGGATGGTACGGAGGTATTCAGGACCTCCGGCTATCGCCCGGCCGATGAGTTTGTGGAGAAAATCCGCAAAGGGATCGATCCCCGATGGTCACCTGCCGGATTGACTAAACGCTACGAAAAGGGCGAACGTACTCCTCAGTTGGTTGATGATTATGCCACGTTATTATTGGAACAAGGGAAGACAAATGAGGGATTCGGGGTGATCAATGATTATTTTAATCGCTTATCTGCCCGGAAAAAGGTAAAACCGGAGAACTTCTTTCTATATGAACGCTACACCCTGAATTTTGATGACCCCAAAGCACAGTATGTGTTTGATAACAGGGAACAATTTGTCAGGGCAAACGGAAAGGAGATTGTAGATAAACTGTTGTATTCATGGTTGCGCATCCGGTTGATTCCCTATTTCTCATTGAGAAGCCCGGAACCTGTTACTGCTGAGGGGTTGCAGAAATTGAAAACGGATATCGAACAGGTAAAGCTTACCCATACCCGTGCGATGCCGGATTTATTGGCCATAGCTGATGTCCGGATGGGAGGGAATGTCCGGGAATATCTGGAAATATGTAAGGAAAAATTCCCTGTTCTGGAAGATCAGGACCGTTTTCTGATTCTATTGGATCTGGAGGTGGTAATGACCGAATCTCAGGAGGTTAAACAACTGGCAGTCGATTTATTACGCAGCAATATGCAGGTTGCCGACGAATTCCATCAGCGTATTCTGCGGATGAAGATGCTGGAATTGGAAGGGAAGAAAGATTTTACTTTGCAGGCAGAAATCGATGCTGTAGAGAAGGGAAAAGTGATCGTCATGGGATGGACACCCCAGGGTATGCTACAGGATACTTTCGATTTTACTGATCACCGGATCAGGTTGAATATGGCTGCCCGGGATACTTCCCGGTTGACGCTGAAGCTTTTGTGTGAAGAACTGGCTTGTCCGGCACCCCGCTTGGGTACCTATTATCCGAATGTCAGTCTGATGGTGGTCCCTGGTGAATATGCTGTTATGAAAATCAGAGCTGAAAAAGGGAAAGTACCGGAAATTGACTGGATTAGAGGAGGTACTGTGGCGCACGATTACTGGCGTCTTTATTACGAGCAGGTTGATCCTGCTGAAGCGGCTTACCGACAGTTGACAATGACAAATATGCTTGAAGGAGGAGATATCCGCGATTATAAAGAGGAGTTTGACGCTTATATGCAGGCCAACAAACAAACCATAATGGCGTTTGTACGGGCAAATCCCCGAAGTTATATCTCCCTGATGAATTTGCTGGAACATTATAATTGGTTTGACGAAAACGAGGCCGAACGGATATATGATCAGCTTCCTCAGGAATTGCAAGGTACAGCTTATGGGAAAATACTCAAACGGAAATTGGATGCCGGCCGCCCTTATCGTCCGGGCACAATAGCACCTGATTTTGTGAAGAAGGATATGAATGGTAAAGACGTTTCTTTGAAAAAGCTGAAAGGGAAATATGTATTGCTCGATTTCTGGGGAAGTTGGTGCGGACCTTGCCGGGCCTCCCATCCCCATTTGAAAGAGTTACATAAAAAATATAGCGGGAAGGTAGTCTTTGTCAATGTGGCCGATGAAAATGTGAAGGATCTGGAGCAGGCTAAAAAATTATGGAAACAGGCGGTAAAAGAAGATGGTATGACCTGGACTCAAATCCTCAACAATGAAGGTAAGGAGGAACAGGATCTATTGAAACTTTATAATATCACTTCTTTTCCTACTAAGATACTGATAGATCCCGAAGGGAAGGTGGTTGCCCGGCTTGTCGGAGCAACAGCTGATCCTGAAGAATTTCTGAAAGCACTTTAAAGTAAGAAAACGGGATTCTGAAATGATAAAAGCTAATTGAGTAGGAGAAACGGGATTATTTCCCGTTTCGACCTCTCAATCAAGTAGGTAAAAGGAGTTTCACCAAATCCCTAAGTAATGCGTCTGCCCTGCCCTCTCCCGATGTCCGACAGAAACAAACCGCTTTCGCGCTGTTCTGTCTAAAATCTTGTATGTATTCTTATTTTAAGGAATTACATATCTTTTGGTTCATTTCCCGGATTTTTTTCTCGTTTACCTTGATTTCTTTTCTGTCATAGGTCATCAGTCCATTGACTTCTCCTTCGACGTCAGTAATCTGGGTATATACGCCGGCAGAGAATCCCCGGGGGATCAACTGAAGTAAATGTTCGGCATATTTGATATACTCCGTCGTCACTTCTTCCGGATTGTTGAATTTCACATATCCCCAGTTTCTGTCGGGCATCCAGAGGTGGTCTTTCATCACCAGTCCGATGCCGCCGTATTCTCCTAATACGGTTGCCCGCATCGGATCGTAGAGATATAAATCGGGATCCGGATAATTGTGCAGGTCGAGAATATCTCCGCAGGTGTAGTGATTTCCACCGCTGGCAGGATTGACCAGACGACTCGGATCATAAGCTTTTGTCCAGGCTGCGATATCGGGAGTTTTGAATTGTCCCCAGCATTCGTTGAAGGGCACCCATACCCCTACACAAGGATTGGAATACAGCAGGTCGATGATTTCTTTCCATTCCCGGCGGTAATTGGCTTCCGATTCGGCGGAATGGACCATTTCTACTCCTTTGAAATATTGTCTGCTTTGCCATTCCGGTCCTCTGTCGCCATTCGGCATATCCTGCCATACGATTACGCCTAATTTGTCGCAATGGGTGTACCAGCGTGCCGGTTCTACCTTTACATGCTTACGGATCATATTATATCCGAAATCTTTTACTTTCTTGATGTCGTATACCAGGGCTTCGTCGGTCGGAGCGGTATATAATCCGTCGGGCCACCATCCCTGATCCAGCGGACCGAAGTGGAAAACATTCCGATTGTTCAGCTGTAAACGGGTAATACCGTCTGCGCCTTGGCGGATAGAATATTTCCGCATGGCAGCGTAGCTGTTCACTTCGTCGATCACTTTTCCATTGTCGGTCAGAGTCACTTTCATATCATAAAGGAAAGGATTTTCAGGACTCCATAATCTGGCATTCTCGATCGCCAGCTGAACGGGCTGGCCCTGCATGGCTTTTCCCGTAGCTACGACCTTTCCTCCCTCCGATACTACTACCGAAACAACGGCGGAAGGATTGCCGGTTGCCGTATGGGCTTCTACGGTCAGGATCTTTTTATCGATATCCGGTGTCGTTTTCAGCCGGGTGATGTGGTTGGCGGATACAGGTTCCATCCATACCGTTTGCCAGATTCCGCTGACCGGAGTGTACCAGATACCGTCCGGGTGTTTCACCTGTTTTCCTCTCGGTTGATAACCTTCGTCGCTCGGATCCCATACTTTTACCGTGATCTGGTTTTTCCCTTTAGCTAAAACCGGAGTAATATCGAAAGAGAAGGGGGTGTATCCTCCCCGGTGTTGTCCCATTTTAACGCCGTTTACCCAAACATCGGCTTGCCAGTCGATAGCCCCGAAGTGCAGCAGTATGTTTTTGCCTTTCCAGGAGGAGGGAACGGTGAATTCCCGGCTATACCACAATTCGTTTTCTTTGCCTAAAGTCTTCATCACACCCGAGAGGCTCGATTCTACGGCAAATGGTACCAATATCTGACCGTCCATGTCTGCCGGTTGCTGAGTACCCGTCGGACGGATGGCATATTCCCACAAGCCGTTCAGGTTTTTCCATTCCTTCCGTTCCATGATCGGTCGGGGATATTCCGGAAGTACATTATTCGGATCGATTTGCTCTGCCCACGTGGTTTTTATTTTATCGCCCGCAGGTTTCCATTGTGCATACCCTGCCAAACTAACAGCCAGAGCAATTGCAGAAAATAAGATTTTTTTCATAGATATCTGATTGATTAATTTATTTCGACGGATCAAAAATACGTGCTAACGTTTGAAATCAAAGGTGATTATTATTCAAATAAAGGTAAATTTTAACCAAAATTCCTCCTTTGACCAGAAATTACTCTTTTTTGAATAGTTTGTTTTCAGACACCTTCTTTTGCACTTCGCTCTCCTTGCTGATCCTCTCCCATTCCGATACTGAGCCGGTAGATGTCCTCTCCTATTTTTTAGTTACAACGGTGAAAGCTTCACTTCTCTAACCTCTGTAACTGTTAAAACGTAGAATTATTCCGGTCCTTGTTCGTCTTCGGTATTCGTGTTCGGGGACGCGGTCGCTTCTGTCGGTCATCTAGCTTTTTCTTTCACTGACCGGCG
>NZ_CFKYFN010000084.1:0-7874 GCF_985060555.1 Odoribacter sp.
CGCCGGTCAGTGAAAGAAAAAGCTAGATGACCGACAGAAGCGACCGCGTCCCCGAACACGAATACCGAAGACGAACAAGGACCGGAATAATTCTACGTTCATTAGTGTAAATATGTATATAACTGCCAAATTTTATTCTAGATATTGCGTAATAGCCATAAGATAAGAAGAATAGCAATAAGTATTAAATTTAGAGCAAAAAAAGACTTTTTTTGCTATTAAATCATTATTTAGGAGAAATAGATAAGCTCCGATTAACTCTTTTGTATTTAAAGTGAAATCATTATCTGGCATATTTAGTATAACCAAATCGTGTATTTCCATTTTATTAATAAAATCTTGTACTTCCTTTTGTGTAGGGAATGAAGTTATGATTATAATTTTTCTTTTATCGGTTTTTGGGATTATTGACTTTAATTCTTTTAACATTGGTCTTATACAAGCATCACAATAGGAAATTGGTATTTTGAAAAATAATTTATATTTAGAATTAATAAGAGTATCTAATGAATTTTCTTGTATATTATTTATATAAACTTTTTGGTACTCATATATATAACTTTTAAAAGTTGCATAAGCTATTTCATTCTTTTCCCATGATTCATTATTTTGTTGCTTGTTGAATTGCTTTTTTATATATTCAAATTTTATTATAAGAATTATGTTTAATACTATTAGTAGTATAATAGTTGTTGTTTTCATTTTTTATAATTTGTATTTTCTGATAAAAGAATATTCCAGGTCATTATAATTATCTATTGTGGCAAATAAATAGGTATCATTGGCATCGACACAAATGGAATAGAGAAGTTCCGGACAAGGGTAGATGTTTTTAATATTTCCTGACCAATCCATGACAATTAATTGTCCTGATAATTTCTGAGGCTGATTTTGCAATTGTATTCCGGTTTTATTTGCTCTTAAGATATAGCAATATTTGTTTGTACCACAAATGCTTAGATTATAAAAAGAGGCTTCTGGTGCCATCCCGGAAGCTACGGTAGATAATAAAGGTTTCTGGATTTTAGAAAAACAGTGTTCTTGTAAGAGTTTACCTTCATCATCGTACAACTGGATGAGATCAAAATAACGATAGGCTACTATGATTTTTTTCTTTTGCGGGTGAACACAAATGGAGTTCAGGTAAGATTGATCTTCATATTTTTTATCGGGATATCGGAATTTGTGATTAAATTTTATCCATTTTTTTTCTTTACTCCTACTATTATATATAAAGAAAGATCCATAATTCATGTCAATGCTTCTCCCGACAAAAGTAGAGTCGTTTAATATATTCAAATTATCGGTAAAATACAATTTAGTAGGTAAATATCGTCCTTTTATTTCTTTTTCAGGCTGAGGATTTTGTATGAATTTTGTCAGGTTGAAATATTTTTCTTGAAGTAGATTAATGTCAAATATGTGAATAATGGAGTCGTGGCAGTCGATAAAGTTAGTATTAAAAAATTGGGGCATATTGAATTCTGAAAAAAGTTTACCCTTGTTGCCCACACTGAATTTAAAATTGAAAGCTGTGTCATAGACATGAATGAATTTTTCATCAGCATCTCCATAAGCGATCATAATTAATAAAGAATCCTTGGTAATACTGTAACCAAAGCTATTATTTGTAACTTGTTTCTCTCCGATCAAAGTTAATGATTTTGTAATATTTAAAGGAGTGATCGGTATTTCTTTGCAAGAATGTAGAGAAAAAACTATAACTAATAATGATATTATTATTCTCATTTTTCTATGTTTATTGAAACTATGCTATACTTACAAATATAGCATAGTTTATTGTTGATTATTTATTAAATAATTTGCAATCACCATCGTAGGTGGGAAATACCCAATGAGCTAAACAGTCTCCACAATATAAACAAGCTATTGCACCATGGGCGGGGAAAAAAGAGACGTTTCCTTGCTCACACTTTTTAAAATCATTACCTCCATCTCCCCCTTCGGTATCATTAGCAAATGCAATTTGTGATAATTGGAGGCTTCCAGTGGGTAATGAATTATAGGACGGAATAGTTAAATTTATAGTAATAATACTTAGAATTGTAACTGAAAGAAAAATTTTTTTGTATTTCATCATAATTAATTCTTTTATTCAAAACTTTTACAATGTCCTGTTCCTGTTCGTAATCCGACACGGGCAGATTTACAGTTTCCGCAATACTTTTCTATAGGTAAATAAATATCTTTTGGATTTCCTGTTTCTCCGGTAAAACAAGAAAATTCTTTTAGACTTGGTCCACTTCCTTCTCCAGAACTTGCTATAGCCTCTAAATTATTTAGAACTATATTAAAGTTGCTGTTTGAAGAAGTTGTTATTGAAATATTAGTAATAGCAATACTAATAAAACAAATGAATATTAAATAATATTTTTTTTTAGCTTTCATTAGTTGTCGATTGATTTTAAATTTGTATATTCCAAATTCTTTTTTAGTATAAAAATTTACTATTAATTTTTTTCAGATTTAGCACCTCTCTTTCTTTTTTAGAGGGAGTGTCGGGACGGAAGCTGATTTGATTTGGAAAATGCTGTTCAGCTTTCCGTCCTTTTTCTCCTGGGTTAGACAATCAAGTTGACTTTCATGATAGCATAATCGAAAGGATTGTTAATTTTTACCACGCGCGTGAAAATTTATTCGATTACATTACCACGTATCTTTAGGTTGATTTTGTGTCCGGCCACATTGCAGCGGACCTCTATGTTTTTAATAAACATACCGAGTGAATTCGGGCTGTATACGGTTTGGATCTCTCCTGATTCTCCCGGTTTGATGGGGCGTTTTTTCCATTTCACAGCAGTGCAGTCGCACGATGGCACTACATTGTAGATCAATAGCGGAGCTGTACCGGTGTTTGTAAAACGAAATACTGCTTTTTGTTCTGTCCCGTATTTGACTGAGCCTAACGATAGGGTATCCTTTTCAAAATGGATATTTGTGGGAGTGACGAACTGATCTTCACTACTGTAGCCGGGCTGGTGAAAAATAGACCATCCGGACAAGAGCAAAAGTATTATTACTGTGATGAAGAGCAAAATGTTGAATTTCTTCATTATATTGAATATTTATTTTTCAAAACAAATTTAAAGATGAATTCTTGTTTCATGAAAAAAGCAACATTCTATAATCTACCCAATTTATAAATTTAAGGTAATAATTTCACATTTCCCCTTTTCGTGCGACAGGGCATAAATCGCATCCGTTACCGGGTCGTAGCTGATGGACGAGCAACTATTCGATAGATGGTAGGTGCGGACGTGTGAGCCGTTCCAGTCGAATACCAGAATCACGCGGCCTTTGTCGACATCATTCCGGTATTGCCGGTAGGTACGTCCGGAATAGAGGGCAAAAATGTAATCGTCGGAAGTGGTCAAGTCACAGAAACCGAACAGATTATGGTCGGTGTAGGCTACCGGATACCACATTTTCCGGCCTTTGGGACGTTGCAGCCGGATACTTACTCCGGGCCGGTTGAGGTGTACTTCGTTAACCCGGATCAGCTGGTCTTCCCGGATGTCACAGAGGTCCAGACAACCGTATTGCATATTGGCACAGGCGAGACGGGTCTGGGGCCGGTTAAGGGCCAGGCAATTGCTGGCGTAGAAAATACTTTTCAAGCTGTCGGATAAGGACGGCAGGGCGCATTCCGGATAAGCGACGCTGTAAATATCTTCGTTTTCCGCCGGGTTTGTGCTGCAATAACGGCCTGAGGTATAAATTCCGGTGGAAATAATCCGGTTGCCGGCCCGGACAGCTCCTAACGGCGTTTTACCGTGGGTCGTGAGGGAGGTGAACACAGGGCGGTAATCTGCTTCGGTGCAATGGTTGAGATCGATTTCAACCAAACGGCCGGTGCTGAAATCCAATGCCGAAACGATATTGCCGTTGAGGTGGAGGTTCAGGTAGCAGTGCCCTTCGCCTTCGCCGCTTCCCGCCGGTACTAAATGATGCAGGGTTCCGTTAAGGTGATTGTAAATGGCAAAGCGATAAGCGCTTTGGGGGGTTAGGATGACATACAAAGAATCTTTACGGACGATTTTGGTGGGATGGACGATCCCCAGGGCGTCGAGATTCAGGTTATCGGTTTGGGCGAATTGCAACGATCCCGCCCGGGTATGTAACAAAGGGGTAACTTCTTCTGTAAAATCCGGCTCTGCCTGGCAGGCGGAAATAAATAAGGCGATAAAAAGGTAAGATAGCTTTTTCATATCGTATTACTCTCCTCTCATTAATCCGTGATGTTCTCCATCTATTCCATTTTTATCTATACCGACACATATATAACCGGCCTGGAGGCACAGGTCCTTTCTTTCGCCGTCAGGGCTTTCTTGTTCTGCCATCGCTTCGATATTGGCTAACGTCAGACTGGTTTTCGCTGACCGGTCCGAGAATACGATATTCAGGAATAAAACAGATAAAATAATTATCGTTCCTGTCAATAAGATTCTTTTTTTATGCATATTAATTTTTATTTAAATTTATAGAACAAATTTACAAGGGAATTTTATCTTTGTAAAAGTTTCAACATTCTATAACGTACCGGACAAAACAAAAATGATGAAAGGGAATATCAGGATAGTTTTCTTTTTATGTATTGGTTTATTGATATGTGTGTTGATCGGTCAGGGAGGGTGGTTGTATAAAACCCGGAAAATGGAGATAAATCGCTTCAGGCAGGAAGCCGGTGACCGACTGGGGGATTCGTTTAAGGAATTTTTGGATGAGGAATGGATGACATGTAAAGTTCCTTTCAGCTACGGACTAAAAGAAGATAAAAAGACATTTGTTTATGGGGATAGCTGTAGGGTTAGAGAAATTACTTTATCTTTTGTTGATCAGTTTCGGGAAATGGGCAGAGCTGTTTTTTACGATTATTTATATGAGCAACATAATTTTGATGTTTTTCAATTGGACTCTTTATATCGAAAGAATTTGGAAAAGACAGGTATGAATGGATTGTCCGGCATCCTGTTGCGGGATTCGGTGGGGCAGGTTTTGGAAGTAACAGGCGTTTGCGAAGGAGAAATACGTACCGTTTCTGTTGAAGCCGGTTATCGTTGCCGGCACCGGATAGAAGCGGTTTTTCAATTGCCTTTGATCTTCCGTTCCATGATTTGGCATTTGGTGGGGGAGGGGATGTTTTTCTTTGCTTTTATCGGGTGTTTGGTATGGTTATGGAAAGCGATTCGTCTGACATGGCAAAGCGCAAATGTGCAGACCATGGGGATAGCCCATTTGGAACATGAATTGAAGAAACCTTTAGCTGCAGTTACTTCGGCATTAGAAGGAATTGTGAACCGGAAGAACCGGGAATTGACGGCGATACAGGAAGAAAAACTGAAAATGGTGGAAGTGCGCATCCGCAAAATGGCAGAGATTACCGATACCATGTTGGTGACCTTGAAAAACAGCCGGTTGGAGGTGGAGCGGGTTTCGGTGGATATCGTTCAGGAAATCGGGATGGTGGCAGAGATGTTTAGAATATTGTATCCGTATGCGAGGTTGGAATTTCAGGTGGAAACAGGAGAAGAGAAACCCTTGCTCGACCAGGTTTATTTTAATTATCTTGTGATCAATTTGGTCGATAATGCTATTAAATATGGTGGAGATGAACCTTGGGTGAAAGTTGTTTTTTACCGGGAAAATTGGGATTGGGTACTGACGGTAACAGACCGGGGAATCGGGATGCCGGAAAGAGTGTTGAAACGGATATTCCGACAGTTTTACCGGGTGAAAGATAAAAAAGTAAAGAATAAAACCGGTTTTGGATTAGGACTGGCTTTTGCTAAGAAAGTGGTGAATGCTTATGGAGGGGAGATCCGGGTGGAAAGTGCTCCGGGAAAAGGCAGTCGGTTTGAAGTCCGGATAAAAGCAGAATAAAATGGCGATTATTAAAGTATTGTGTGCGGAAGATGATCGGTTGATGAGGTTGGAAATGAAGGAGAAAATGACAGCAAAAGGCTGGGAGGTAATTGAGGCGGTAGATGGGAAGGAAGCTTTGGTGAAGTACAAAAAGTATCGGCCGGATATTGTCGTTTTGGATGTGAATATGCCGAAACGATCGGGACTCGAAGTATTGCAGTTGATTCGGGTAAACGATTTGCAGACACCTGTCGTGATCTATAGTTCGCTGGCAGAGGAGAAGGATTTGAAAATTGGCCTTTGTCAGGGAGCACAGGTCTATCTGGTAAAGAATTACAGTGTGGCTCTTCTATTAGAACAGGTGGAACGGTTGATTGGGAAAACTGCCTCTTCGGTGATCGGTTTGACGGATAACATCACTTATGATTTTGCTAAAGCTGAGTTGTGTATTGGGGAACAACGGCAGAAATTGACCATGCTCGAAAGTAAGGTATTTGCCATACTGTGCAAGAATAAAAATAGGTTGTCGCCCAGGGAAGTCCTTTTACTGGCCGGTTGGAATAGTACGGCTTATAATTACGAATCACAGTTGAATAAAGTGATCCGGAAATTGAGAAAATTACTGATGAGGGAAAATCAGGTTAAAATTATACTGGATAAAGGTAATGGATATTGGCTGAAAACGGAGGAGGATATACATATTTGATTTGTCTATGAAAACCTTTTTTTTATTTGTCGCATTCCTGATTTTTACTTCTTGTCATAACGGCAATACGAACGTATCTACAGGAAATAATACGATTATTTATGACTTTCCGGTCACGCAAATTGCCGAAAGTGAAAAGATAGATCTGGAAATTATAGGGATAAACGATCTTATGGTTATAGATACCCTTTTGTTTGCCTTTAAAGCGAGTGGTTATAATGATTTTTTCGAAATATATTCGACTAATAACTGGCAATACTTGGGAAAATTCCTTTCTCAGGGCAGAGGCCCTGATGAGTTTCTATCTGTGCAATTTTCCCAGGATTATTTTTTTAAAGATGACAATCTGGTTCTATGGATCTCGGATGGGGCTTTACAAAAACGGGCATTATTAAACATTACCCAATCCCTCCGGATTGGCCGGACTGTATGTGATACCATTTTCCGGATTACTTCAGATTGTAGTTATTTTCAAGTAAACGACTCCATGGTGCTTTTACAAAAATATGTCCCTGGTAATATCTGTCTTTCCGTGCAAAATCAACATACCGGCCAAACGATCCAGGAATATGAATTTTTGAAATCCTATATCCCGAAATCGATTCCTATGCCTTTATTGAGCATGGGAATAACCAGGCATCCGGAGAAAGATTTGTTTGCTGGCAATATGTTGTTTTTTAATCAAATAAATGTATTTTCCAGTGATATGAAAACCAATTTTTCTCTGTCTTATCAACCTCCCATCGATATTTTTGAGACAGCCCACTTGCCGGAATCAGATTTTATTCTGTATTATTCGTCATTACAAGTTTTTTCGGAATATATCTACGCGCTTTATGTTAATAAGAAAGATGATTTATTTTCTCATGCGGAAGGAGAGACTGAAATTCACGTATTCAATTGGAAAGGAGCCCCTATAGCTAGAATCCGGATCCCCGACAATATCATCTATTTTACAGTGGATGAAAAGCATCATTATATATACGGATTAAAAGGTAACGAGGAATTATACCGGTATAAATTTGAATTATGAAAATAAAGTATCTAGTGATTATTTTCACTGTGTATACCCTCACCTCCTGCCACTTTTTCGGACAGGATGCAAGGATGACTTTAGCCTGGTATAATCGGGAAATGATACTTCCCTCCGGATTGCCATGCAAGATGATGGGAAAAGATACAGTATGCAGGGCGACCGCACCAAAATTCCTCTAAAAAGTTTATCATTGCAAAATGAATACCTCTAATTATTTTTCAGAAGTGACAGATCCTCGTGTAACAGGTC
>NZ_CFKYFN010000085.1:0-1114 GCF_985060555.1 Odoribacter sp.
CAGCCGAATGACCTCGTATTCGTCCAGCGTCAGCAGGATCGGCTCGGTATTCTCGCACCCGTTGGGACAGAATGTATCGACCTGTGGTACGCCACAAATTTGACGGCACCGTGGCGGTCTTGGCATGGGAGCTTTCCTCCCTTTGTATTCGGTATATTCCGATTGTAGCACTTTGAGCAGAAAAAAGCAATTTTTTTCAAAAGCTGCTACATTTTCCGTCCTCATATGTGTGCCGGCTGATATTCGGAGTCGAATGCTACATGTGAGCCTTGTTCGTAATGCCCACCGATCATGACCGTAGCGGCAGTCACAGCATCCACATGAAAGCGTTCCCGGTAATGCTTGCATTTTCGTAAAAAAACATTATAATTGAATCAGTTAAATCAAAGGAGGCATCAAATCATGAAATCACATAAATACTGGTCCTTAGGCGCACTTTTCTGTATGTTGGGATGCATTTATTCTGGAATCAAAAAATCTATGACTGCGCATAAATATTTTGCCTATTCTTCATTGATTTGTATGGGCATGTCCATTTATTCCGGTCACAAACTGGTTTCTCCAAAGAAGAAAAAAATCACTAAATCAAATAATAGTGAGAATAGTTAAATAAAAAATTTCCTTTATTCATCAAAGACAAAGTTGCTGGAGAATTTTTTTCTCCAGCAACTTTCTTTCATAGAGAAAACGCTGGGAGAGATCTCCCAGCGCAAGCAGCCCTAATCACGGTACCGACGTGTGCCAAGCCAAAGTGGACCCAGTACCCACAACCAAGGCGGTGAAAACGTTCTCGTCACTTTTAATACCGTAAGCACCAGCGTTAAAGCATACAAGAGGCTCATTGTAATTATTTCGGAACGGTCAGGTTTCTTATCCATACGCAGACCACCTCGAAAATCCGGTCACATCTGCGAAATAGTATAAAAGTCAGTATGCTTCATCCGGTTCGGTAGGTGCTGCGGTAATATCGCGGTAGAAAGTGGCCCATGCAACTTCCTCATAGGGGCGTACAAAAAAGAAGCCAATGCTCAATGGAATTGTCAGCAGAAGAACAAGAGAAATCGCCATAGCCTCTGAACCGGTGAAATATTTGAGAACCAGAAAACCCCCGGCA
>NZ_CFKYFN010000086.1:0-54561 GCF_985060555.1 Odoribacter sp.
AGATTTCCCGTGCGCCTTCCGGGGAGTCGGGATTGTAGCGGGTGTAGGACGGGCGGCCTGTCGCCTCGTCGAGTTTCACGTAGGAGGAGAACAGTTCCCCGTCCTTGCGCTTCATGCCCTCCACGAAGATGGCCTTGCCCTCGTTCAGGTCGTCAATCTGCTTCTTGGTCAGTTCGACGCCTCCCAAAGACTGCCGGTTGAAGAGCTTGTCGTTCTCGAAGATGAATTCCACGCCCCTGCGCTCGGCGTTGACCTGGAGGTGGGCGTCGAACGGGTTGCCCGATCTGGCTGTCATTCCTTCGACGAATATCTTCTTGCCTTCCCGCAGGTCGTTCTGCTCCTGCTCGGTCAGTTCAACTCCGCTGATTTCACGCGGTATGAAGACATTCTCGGCTTTCATCGCCACCACCTCGTTGGTCAGCTTGTCGATGCTGACGAAAGAGGGGACATACTCGCCGTTGCGGTTCTTCAGTTCCACGACACGCCCCATGTTGCCCGTCTCAAGCAAATTTTTCTTGTCCTCGTCCGAGAAGATGTGCCCGAAGTAGGGACGGTCGAGGTCGGGTTTCTGCCGGATACCGTGGATGCCCAGCACGATGTCCCCGGAGCGGGACTGCTGGAACGAGAGCCTCGCGTCGGTGCGTAGCACGGCGGAGCCGAAGTTCATGCTGATGGGCACGACCTGGTTGGTCTTGTAACCCTTGAGCATCTGGTCAAGTAGTCCCCGTTCCTGGAGTTCCTCACGGGAGAGCCCGAAGTTCTTCAGCTGTTCCCAGTTGATCATGGACTCGTTGTAGCGGTACTGGGGCTGTTGTTGTTGCTGCGTGCCGTCGCCTTGGGCGGCCTGCCGCTGTGTTTCATTTTCTTTTGACATTTCTTCTTGATTCTTGGGGTTGATACTTTGGTTTTCCTTGTCGCGGGGGACAATCTCGTATTTCTTGAGAAATTCCTCCACTGCCTTGGTCTGCTTTCCTGCCGCGATGTCTTCGACTGCCTGCCTCACTTCCGGGTTATCCAGCGTGTCTTCCTTGATGGTAAGGATACCGAAGCGTGTCGGGTCCTTGAGCTGGCTCCAGAAGTTCTTCAGGAAATTCTCGAACATGCTGGCGTAGCGGTCGATTTTCAGAAAGGAGTTTGTATGCTCCTTGTCTGCCGGAACCGTCTTGTACCTGCCGTCCTTGTCAATTTGGGACACTGCCTGTAAAATCAGTTCCATCTTGTCGAGGATAAGGATGATGTCGCTCATCTGTTCGTTCTCGGCGACTTGCGGTTTAGGGGGATCGTCCCTTCCATTTTTCTTTGCCATAACTTTGGTTTTTAGGGTTGATAACTATGATTGTCAGTGCAAATATATAGGATGATTTCTGATATATGATTGATTTACAATACGTTGTACTATATGTTTCATCGTTTGTCATCCTGTTTCACCGCGGGAGGAAAAGCGGGAGGCGGAAAAACGGGAAAGTCAAAGGAAAAAGTAAGGAAAAGCACCGGATTAAAGGGGCGGAAAAGGGCGGGCACACACGAATGGCAAGCCCCAGGGTAAGAAAAACGGCAGGAACGCCACGAAACCGGCAAGGAGAAAACCGTATTATGCAGAGTTGCGAGCGAGCTGTCTTTAGTCCCCGCTTCCTTGTGCCGCTCTATAAGACAGGAAGAAGATTTTGTATGGGGAATGTGTTGACGGCGTAATCCATTGGAACATCAAGTCCGGCAAAATACCGCTGTCAGATTGTTTTTTATCTTGTCCTATGCGCCGTAGGTCGCTTCGCTTGCTAAGTCCCGGCCGTCTCCACAACTCGGACGGCGATACCGGAACGTTTTTTCGGGTGAAAAATTACCGCAGGGAATTTTTTGCGCGAAAACCGCAGGCTCGAACGTGGAAGGTATCGTCCCTCCGAGTTACCTTTTCAATGGGACTTGACAAGGGAAGCGCGGCTATGATGGATTTTTATAGAGGAATATGGAAAAATGCACATTTAGCCCAAGATAATTGCAATCATTTTGCGTAAGTAATCAGGAAATGATTACTTTTGCAGAATCATTGCATCGTGTGATATGAAAAAGGATATAGAAAACTTGTCAGAATGGATTGAAAACAGGGAAATGAGGGGTTACTACACCTTCACCAAGGAAGATATTGAAAAGCAATTCCCTTCATTGGGCAAGGATTATATGAAAACCTATCTGTCCCGTTTGGTCACTAAAGCGAAAATCATTTCGCCCTGGAGAAATTTCTATGTCATCATGCCTATAGAGTATTCGCTGAAAGGGATTATCCCTCCGGTCTTCTACATGGATCAGCTTATGGCTTATCTTGACAAGAAATATTATGTAGCCTTATTAAATGCCGCAGCTTTTTATGGGGCCTCCCATCAAAGGGCTCAAACTTTTTCGGTAGCGGTTGAACTACCTTATATGAGGAGTACTTCTAAAAATGGCACATCCATATTATTCTTCTCTAAAAAAGAAATTCAAACGGAGTTCATAAGAAAACACAAAACCCAAACTGGATATATCAACGTATCTTCTCCTGAACTGACAGCTATTGACTTGATAGAAAACGAAAAGAGCGTGGGTGGTCTGAACCGTGTCTGCACTGTTTTGAACGAATTGGTAGATGTCGTGAATCTGGACAGCCTGAATGACTCCTTCTTCAAAGCATCATCTACACCGGTCTTTCAGCGGTTGGGATATATCATGGAACATATCTTGGAGCGAGAGGATTTGGCGGAAACTTTATATTCCAAAATGGAGGTCGCAGGATTAAAATTTAGAAAAGTTCCGTTTAAGGTAAACAAACCGACAGGATATTGTGAAGTTGATAAAAAATGGAAAGTGATTATTAACCAAGAAATAGAAATAGACGAATGATTCCCGAATTTGCAATCAGAGAATGGGGCGAACAGGTTCCATGGACAGAAACCGAACAGGTTGAACAGGATTTGTTGATATGCAGAGCCTTGACAGAAATTTATAAGGACCCATACCTTGCATCACATCTTGCATTTCGTGGTGGAACTGCCCTGCATAAGCTGTTCCTGTCACCCCAGCCCAGATATAGCGAGGATATCGACCTTGTACAAGTTAAAGCGGAACCGATAAAAGAAACATACGACCGCATCAGAGAAGCACTTTCTTTTCTCGGCGAGCCCAAAGTCAAGCAAAAGAAACATAATAACACTTTAATTTTTAGACTTGAATCAGAAATTATACCGGTTGTTCCGATACACCTCAAGGTGGAAATCAATTGCAAGGAACATTTCAATGTGCTACCAATGCAGGAAGTTCCATTCTCAGTTTCAAACAAATGGTATAATGGAGAGTGTCATGTCTTGACCTATCAGCTGGATGAATTGGTGGGGACTAAGTTGCGTGCTTTGTACCAAAGACGAAAGGGACGTGATTTATATGACTTGTATAAAGCATTGACCCTATCAGATGTCAACATAGCTCACGTATTGGCTTGTTACCAAAAGTATATGGAATTTGTGGTAGATCACGTTCCTACTTACAAAGAATTTATTATCAACATGGAAGATAAAATGCAAGATGATGAGTTTTTGGGAGATACCAAGCAGTTGCTTCGGCCAGATGAAGAGTTCAATCCACATAAAGGGTATGAGGTAGTCCGCACACTTCTAATAGACCGGTTACAAAAGTAATGCAAAGCCCATTCTTTCCATCCTTATCAGAAGAATGGGCTTTGTAGGCTTTCACCTTTCCCTAGCTTTGTCTTTCCCGGACAAAGTATCTTCAAAAATTCCTGTTGTTTTTCAGGAAAAATTAGATATTTTTGTCTGGCATGAAAAATATTAATTTCAAATATCTATACCGACGCACCGAACAATTGCTGATGGTTCCGGAGACTGTATGGCCGGAAGCCCTGAACGAAACTAATTCCGGAAAGGAATTGTATCGGAATTATCTGATTCCCATTACTATGGTTATCTCGATAATGGTTCTGTTGATCAATTTGATCAATTATAATTTTTGGCAAGCTACCGGTCTGACAATCATTAATCTGATAGCAATGCTCATCGGTAACTGGTTCGCCTATCTGATTACACGGGAATATTTGTGCCGGAAACTCTCTTTCGATACGAACCTGGCCTTAAATCTGACCGTATACAGTGGAGTGATTTTCATTATTTTTCATAGTATTGGAAATGCTCTGGGAAATATTTTTCTAGGCCAACTTTTTACGTTGCTCAGTTTTACTTTTATACGGACGCTTTACAAAGGACTTGGCCAAATCCCCCGATTGCATCCGGGCCAGAAAACCAATATTCTCGTCATCAGTTCACTGGCGATTATTTGTATTCCAGTCATTATCAATCAACTTTTGATGATCATCTTTGGAATTTCTGCTTTCAATATTTAATTTTTCAGTTTATGCCTAACGAAGTCAATATACGAAACAAACGAGCCTCCTTCGACTACGAATTTCTCGAAGAATATAATGCCGGCATCGTACTTACCGGTACCGAAATTAAATCTATCCGGGCCGGGAAAGCCAGTCTGGTAGATTCCTACTGCTTTTTTAACCGGGGAGAGTTGTGGGTAAAAGGGATGCATATCGCCGAATACAAACTAGGGACTTATTACAATCACGAAGAAAAACGGGAACGAAAACTACTGCTCACTCACAAAGAGCTGATCAAACTGCAACGTAAAGTGAAAGAATCCGGCCTGACCATCGTACCGGTGAAAGTTTTCCTCAACGAAAAAGGATACGCCAAACTCCGGATCGCCCTGGCTAAAGGCAAAAAGGAATTCGACAAACGGGAAAGCCTGAAACTGAAAGATGCCAAGAAAGATATGGAGAGGGCGATGAAAAGGTAAAAGGCTAAAAGCTATAGGCTAAAGGTTATTCGAGGAGATAAAAGAGAGAGGTTAAAAAGTGGGGAGATAGAAGTTGAGAGAAAGGGCTGTAACCGTTATAACTGAAAAAACAAAGGATAGACTTGAATACTAAAATTCTGATAAACAATGAAAAACACAATTATTTTACTGACCATGCTATTATTCAGCGGTATTGGATTTGCACAGGAAAGCAACAACGGCAAACAGTTGTGGGCAAAATCTTTTCTGAACGAAAAGGCACCGGAACTAACCGTAGAAACCTGGATTTCTAAAAAACCCGATACTGAGGGAAAATTCGTCATCATCGACTTTTGGGCTACCTGGTGTGGCCCCTGCCGGAAAGCAATTCCCGAGCTCAACGAGATTGCCAAAGAATTTTCGAAAGATGTCGTCGTTATCGGCATTTCGGACGAACCGGTAGAAAAGATTAAAGCGATGAAAGAACCCGTTATCGAATATTATTACGGAGTAGATACTAAAAAAACAATGGACAAAATCCTGGAAATCAAAGGTATTCCCCATGTCATCATCATCGATCCGAAAGGTATTGTCCGCTGGGAAGGTTTTCCTCTGCTCGAAAATCATAAATTAACCCCCGAAGTCGTTAAAAACCTGATCGAAAAATACAAGTAAACTAAAAAGGACGATTCTATACTTTACAGATAGAGTTGTCCTTTTTCACCATACTATTGATTATATATATCCGATCCGCAAACCATTACAGCAGTTTTGTCCGGTATTCTCCCCTATAATTTTATTACGCAACAAATTCTACACACAATTTACTCCCACTTTTTACCTTTTACCTTTTACTTTTTACTTTTTATTGCCTACCTTCGCATCGTTTGTGAGTGAAAGATTTTAATCTAATATAACAACATTATGGTTCAAGGTATAAAAACAGTATCATTTGAAGAAGCTGTCAAAGTGGTGAAATCGGGCGACCGGATTCATATTCACAGTGTAGCTTGTGCACCTCAGGGTTTGATCCAGGCTTTGTGTGCCCGCGGACGTGCCGGAGAGCTGAAAAACATTAAATTGCAACATCTTCATACGGAAGGCGCTGCTCCTTATGCAGAGCAGGAATTCGAAGGTGTATTCCAGCTGGAATCGTATTTTGTCGGCCACAACGTACGGAAAGCGACTCAGGACGGTTGGGCAGACTATATTCCGGTACACCTCAGTGAAACCCAGAAATTAATCCGTATGGGGATTACTCCGGTAGATGTGGCCATGATTCAGGTATGTCCTCCGGATAAACACGGCTATGTATCTATGGGTACTTCTGTAGATGCCACCCTGGCTGCCGTTCAAACGGCTAAAACAGTAATTGCGGTGATCAACCCTAACGTGCCGCGTGCCTGGGGAGATGCCATCATCAAATTATCCGATATCGATATCTTCTGCGAAGACAACACTCCGCTGATTGAAGCTAAACCGGCACAACCATCGGAACAGGATATTCAAATCGGTAAAAATTGTGCCGGCCTGATCGAAGACGGTGCTTGTCTTCAAATGGGAATCGGAGCTATTCCGAACGCCGTATTGTCACAGCTGGGTAACCACAAAAATCTGGGGATCCACACCGAAATGTTTGCCGATGGAGTATTACCTCTTTATTATAAAGGAGTAATCAACAACCTGAATAAAAAATACGATAAAGGGAAAATCGTTTCTACTTTCCTGATGGGTTCTAAAGCGGTATATGACTTTATCGACGACAACCCGGCAGTAGCTATGATGGACGTAGGCTATACCAACGATCCTTATATCATTGCCCAGCAACCGAAAATGACTGCCATCAACTCTGCACTTTCTATCGACCTCACCGGCCAGGTAAACGCCGACTCTCTGGGATGCAAATTCTAC
This sequence comes from Odoribacter sp., assembly GCF_985060555.1. Lineage (NCBI taxonomy): Bacteria > Pseudomonadati > Bacteroidota > Bacteroidia > Bacteroidales > Odoribacteraceae > Odoribacter > Odoribacter sp. Next base: position 6,736 of record NZ_CFKYFN010000086.1, read on the forward strand.
AGTGGTTGTGGAGGACAGTTGGACTTTATCCGGGGTGCAGCAGCCAGTGAAGGAGGTAAACCGATTATCGCCATGCCGGCTATCACAGCCAAAGGGATCAGTAAAATCAGTCCGACCCTGTTGAATGGCGCCGGAGTGGTGACCACCCGTTTCGATGTGCATTATGTCGTTACGGAATACGGGGTAGCCGACCTATATGGAAAAACCTTACAGGATCGCGCTAAAGCCTTGATCCGTATTGCTGCTCCTCAATGCCAGGAAGAACTGGACAAAGCTGCATTCGAACGCTTCGGAAGTCACTTCCACTTCATTACAAAATAAAAAGTAACCTTATACAAAGAGGCTGTCCCTAAAGTATAAACTTTTTGGACGTCTCTTTGTTTTTCAACCTATTATTCGATCTTATCTTCATTGCTTTACCTATGGATTGGAATCAACTTTTATCAGCCCATCGTTATCATCCGGGAAGTACCACTTCGTTGTTTCATTCGCACGACCGTTCGCAATTTCAACGGGATTACGACCGCCTGATATTTTCATCTCCTTTCCGTCGCTTACAGAATAAAACGCAGGTATTTCCCCTTCCGGGTAATATTTTTGTTCACAACCGTCTGACTCACAGCCTTGAAGTAGCTAGTGTAGGACGTTCGCTCGGAAATAAGGTCAGCCAATTCCTGAAACAACAGCAAGTAGAGATCGAAAATCCGGAAATTCTGGAAGAAATCGGAACCATTGTCAGCACCGGTTGCCTGGCCCACGACCTGGGGAACCCTCCTTTCGGCCACTCGGGCGAAGAAGCGATTTCCTATTTTTTCAGTGAAGGTGAAGGCCTGTATTTCAAAAAATTGCTTTCCGACGAAGAATGGAATGACCTAAGCCATTTCGAAGGTAATGCCAATACCTTCCGTCTCCTGACCCACAGCTTCAACGGACGCCGCCCGGGAGGCTATACCATGACCTATACCACCCTGGCTTCTATCGTCAAATACCCCTTCGAATCGACAAAAGCCAATCCCAAAGGATTCAAATACGGTTTTTTCCAGAGTGAAAAAGACATTTTCCGGCAGGTAGCCGGGGAACTGGGAATCCGCCAGCTCGGTGACCATCCGCTGCAATATGTACGCCATCCGCTGGTATACCTTGTCGAAGCCGCTGACGATATCTGTTACCAGATTATGGATATCGAAGACTCACATAAACTACGCATACTTTCTTATGACGAAACCGTCGCTATTCTGGAAAGCTTTTATGACAAAAATGAAGACAAAGAAGATCTGAAAATCATCACCAAAACTTTCAAGACGGTTACCGACAAAAATGAACGGATTGCTTTTTTGAGAGCCGGAATCATCAATAAGCTGATCAATGCCTGTGCCGACGTATTCTGCCAGAATTACGAAGCGATCATGAAGGGTGATTTCAACAGTACCCTGATCAAACAAGTCAGCGGAACGAACAAAGAAGCCTACGATGCCTGCACCGCCTTAGCTTACGGACGAATCTACCATACGAATATGGTAACCCAGATTCAAATTGCCGGTTTCAAAATACTCGGAACCATCCTCAAAGAATATACGGATGCAGTACTGAAACCGGAAACTTACTATGCCCGGAATATCTTATCGATCATGCCCGAACAATACAAGGTCAGTAAGGCAGATTCTATGTATACAAAGATTCAGACCGTAGTAGATTACGTCTCCGGCATGACCGACTCGTATGCCCTGAATCTCTATCGCAAAATCAAGGGGATCGATTTACCGGAGATTAAATAAAATCGGGAAACTTTATATTCAACGATCCTTACGTGCTCACCCCAGCAATTCCTTTACTTTAGCCGAGATCGCTTTACCGTCGGCCAGACCGGCCAATTTTTTGGTAGCGGTGCCCATCACTTTTCCCATATCTTTGGCAGAAGAAGCACCCACTTCGGCAATGATAGCTTTCAAAGCTTCAGTCAGTTCAGCTTCATCCAGTTGTTTCGGTAAGAATTCTTCGAGCACGGCCACCTGCCCGCTCTCCTGCTCGTACAAATCTTCGCGGCCCTGTTGTCTGTAAATTTCTGCCGATTCTTTCCCCTGTTTGGCTAATTTTTGAATCAGCTTGATACATTCGGCATCATCGATCCGGTCATTGGCCCCCGGGCGGGTTTTGGCTTCCAAAATCACTTTCTTGATATTACGCATCGTCTCCAGCCGAACTTTATCGTGAGCTTTCATGGCATTTTTAATACCATCGTTTACTTGTTCTTCTATCGTCATCATCTTAATTTATTACAACACATTCAACTGATTCATCAGTCTTAAATTCAACAAGAATATCCCGCAAACTTAAAAATCATATTTTTTAATGATTCAATAGTTGATAAGGAACTGACAATTCTTAAAACTTTTATGCTTAGAATCTCATTATTAATACTGTCTTCCTTTATTTTTTTTGCAAAATTAAAATTAATATTCCAAAACTTATTCACAGTCCGCCAATAATTTAATAATTGTTATGTATCAACAAAGTTTTTTAAGACCAATGAATTCAAAAGTAAAAATTATAATGGTCATATTCAAATATGCCAAATATAAATCATAAAAATAAATATGATTGTGAGAATTCTCACAGCAATAATCTATGGCAGTATAAAAGAACGACAGACTACATCGGATGGGATAAAATGAAGGACTTTCCAGGGAATTCAAAAATCGGGGCCATTGCTTTCGTAATCGAAAATAAAGCTTATGTAGGCTTAGGCAGATCTCAACTCAACGGAACCGTCTATCTTTGTTTCGGTCATAATGCTCACGAATATAGCCGGGATGTTTATAAATTCAACCCGGAAGAGTTTCGCTTTATACCGTTAAATACTCTTTTACCTGATAGATATCCGGGAATTACACGTTCCTATGCTTCTTTTTAACTATCGACGGACAGGAATATGCTTATATTGTAGGAGGAGAATTAGGATTAGATGCAGCTCCACCTTATTGGTATTGTTGTCGTTATAATTACTTGACAGACGAATGGGAAGAAGCACCTCCAATGCCAAGGACTCATCCTTATGTAACAACATTCACAAAGGACAACGCCGGATATGTCATATTTAATGATATCGCCTATAAGTTTGTATATTAGTACAAAAAACAAGAAATCTATTATTCGAAGTAGCTTATATTGAAAAGTGGTTATTCCCGAAATGAGGGTAACCACTTTTTTATTTTATCCTATTTTTGTATAATAAGGTTATTATAGATATAATCTGAGAAAACGAACCGATCAGAACCAGATGTGAATATAAAACCTAAATGATATCCGTTTCGTAATCTGATAATAGATTAGTAACCTCTTTTATCCGATAGAGTCGATAGCCATTGGTATATCATTGTCATAATATAAATTAACACATATAATTCCGATTGGCACAAATTTTGAAGTAAATTTGGCACATTTAAGAACAACTATGAAACTATTACTTCTTGTCCTGCTACTGTTGGTAGCGATCCCTGCATTTACACAGCAAGATTCTGTAAAAATCACGACACCGGGAGATACCGTCGTTGTGACCGAGACCTGGACCGTACGCCAACTGAAACAATTTGCCCGCCAGCAAAGGCGCGATTCGATCCGTGCCCATAAAAAAGTATGGCTTTCCATTCTTGGAGGTCCTTCCTATAACCCCGAAGCTTCGCTGGGAGTCGGTGGCGCCATGTTGATGACTTTCCGGATGAACCCCGACGATACCATCAGCCAACGGTCTTTTATCCCGGTAGGCTTCAATATCTCTATCAACGGGACTTTCGTCGCAGCAGGAGCCGGTACGTTGTTTTTCAATGAAAATAAATTCCGTATTTACATCAAATACGGTTATCGTACCGAACCGGCCAATTTTTATGGCATCGGCTATGATGAAATCAAAAAAGCCGAGGAACTAAAGGACCGTTACGATAAGGATTCGGTGACCTTTCATAAAGCCAGCATACAGTTCTTTCCCCGTTTTGTGTGGGAAGTGAAACCGAATATATACGTAGGTACACTTCTGGATTTCAACTATAATTATACGAAATCCTTGGCCGACTGGATGAAAACCAATCCGGCCATCCTGAAATATGGTAACCGTTATCACAATATCGGAATAGGTGCTTTGTTCCAGTACGATACCCGGGATGATGTCGCTACCCCTTTCGAGGGCGTATTCCTAAGCGCAATGGGAACCCTGTACGGGAAATATCTGGGCGGAAATTACAATTATGAAATGCTGGAACTGGAATACCGCCAATTCCGTCAGGTCTTCAAACGCCGGAGCACGCTGGCCTGGACAGCCAAAACCCAGATCGGTATGGATAACGTCCCTTACAGCGAACTGCCGAACTTCGGTAATCCCTTCGATCTGCGCGGTTACGCCTGGGGTAAATACCGGGATAAATCGATGGCTTACGGCATTATCGAATACCGGCACATGTTTATGTCGCAGGAAGCTTATGCCCGGGGCGCCTTTTGGTCGAAGTTCGGAGGGGTTGCCTGGATCGGTACGGGTACGATCGGAAAAACCCCGGCCGACTGGGATAAATGGAAACTCAACTATGGTATCGGACTTCGTATTCAGTTACAACCCCGCAAAAATTTCCGTCTGGATATCGGCAAAGAACCCGGACAGAAATGGGGTATTTATATGAATATGACCGAAGCTTTCTAATCGTTCCCACAGCACATGAGAAGCTCTGTAAAAAATAAAATCATCTGGACGATAGCCCTTCCGATTATCTTCGGAAATCTGGCACAAACCCTGATCGCCTTAACCGATACGGCTTTTCTGGGACGGGTCAGTGCTGTCGCTTTGGGAGCTTCGATGATGGCAGGTATTTATTATTATATTTATTCGACTTTAGCCTGGGGATTCGCCATCGGTATACAGATCATCGTTGCCCGCCGCCTGGGTGAAGGGCGTCTGGACCGGATCGGGGTGATTTTCGAGCACGGGTTGTTTTTCGTGCTTTTTCTGTCTACAGGTCTGTTTCTGATACAACATTATTTCACCAACGATATTCTGGCCAGGATCATCCAGTCGCCTAATATCTACGCCGCTGCAGTAGAATATATGGATTACCGGCATTACGGTATTATTTTTGTATGTTTTAATTTTTTGTTCCGTTCTTTATATATCGGGCTGTCCGATACCAAAGTCATCAGTTTCACGACAGCCATCATGGCTATGGTGAATATATTCCTCGATTATGTCCTGATATTCGGTAAATGGGGTTTCCCCGAAATGGGTGTCGGTGGTGCAGCACTCGCTTCTGTATGTGCCGAAATATCCGCTACATTTTTCTTTATCGGGTATACGCTCGTCAAGCTTCCGCTAAAAACTTATTCCTTATTCTATTTTCATAAACTGGAAGGCTGGCTGATGAAATCGGTTCTGAAACTGGCTTTTCCCACCATGATCCAAAAGTTACTTTCTTTCGGGACATGGTTTATTTTCTTCGCTCTGGTCGAACATATGGGCGAGACACCGATTGCGGTGTCCGGTATTGTGAGAAGTGTTTATATGCTCGTTATGATCCCCGTATTTGCTTTCGGTGCAACGGCCAATACGCTCACCAGCCGCCTGATCGGCGAAGGGAAACAAAACGAAGTGATGCCGACTGTCTTCAAAACGATCGGACAAGGGCTGATCGCCATTCTGCCGGTACTCTTATGCTGTTTGTTTATCCCTCATACGGTGCTGTCTATCTACACCGACGATTTGGTCTTAGCCGATGCCTCTATTCCTTCTTTGCTGGTTATCTGCTGTGCTTCGATCGCTATGAGCTTCGGAATTCCACTGTTCGAAGCCGTATCAGGTACAGGTAATACGACCAATGCGTTGATACTGGAATCTGTCGTACTGATCGCCTACACCTTTTCTGTCTGGTTTTTCGCTTCTTACATATCCACCCGCGTAGAATGGGTATGGACCAGTGAATTTACTTATGGAACCCTCATCGGTCTGGTGTCCTGGCTTTTCATGAGATTCGCTTCCTGGCAGCGTAAGAAAATCTGAACATGTAGAAATTTAGTATTTTTGATACGGGATTCAGCCAGTGGCTTTTGCGAATCAAGCGGAATACTTTATCTTTGCATAAAAGTCGCGCAACAGATAACTAACGACGAAAGCATGAGTATGGAAAAGACATATGCCTATGAAGTAGAAAAAATCTTTACTTCCTGGTATAGTTCGCTGTGTTATTTTGCCTTTCGGTATGTACAGGACGATGAAACGGCCCGGGGCATCGTTCAGGAGGTTTTTGTCCGCTTAATGGAAAAGCGACAGTCAGTCCAAAGTGAGTAACATCTGAAAAACTTTTTATATCTGACCATAAAAAAACGATTGTCTGAACCATTTACGCAACCGTCTCTCGCGGGAACACTACCTGAGTTATCTGAAACATGAAGGAGAACAGGACGAATTCGAATGCCGGATGATCGAAACGGAAATTTTCAGCCGGCTGAGAAAAGCAATAGAAAAATTACCCCGGGAATGCCGTAAAGTATTCGAGTTGTACTATTTCGAGGGGATGAATAACGAGAAAGCGGCCCAAACCCTGCGAATCAGTATTGAAACGGTAAAAGCCCAAAAGAAACGGGGCAAACAGATACTGCGAAAAAATCTGCAAGAGTTGTACCCGCTGTTCGCCTTATTATTCGGTCTGTGATTTCGGTTACTTTTTCCTTAATTAATCCGAAGTCACCGGTAAAATAAAAAAATTCATTTTCATTTACCCCTTTTTGCATATCATCGTGTAATAATACAAAATGGTTGCAAAATGGGAGTAAAAAACGACATTACTATTATCCGGCTTATTCTGGGTCATTGGGCTGGGAAACTATCCGAACCGGAGAAAAAAGAACTGGACAACTGGCTGGCACAATCGGAAAAACACCGGATTTATTTCCAAAAATGGTGTGACGATGAACGGCAAAATGAGTTGTTGTCCAAAATCGGATGCTACGACCCCGGGGAAGGGTGGCAACAGGTGGTCCGTAAAAGAAACATGCGGCGCAACCGCCGGTGGTGGCTGGTAGCAGCAGCTTCTGTCGCTATTCTTTTCGGGGGACTGGCAGTCTACCGGTATAGCAAGATTCCTGTTTCTCTCCCCTTAGCCAGCGAGGAGACCTCTATATATCCCGGAAAACGCATGGCCCGGCTGATTACCCCTTCAGGCGAAACAGTATTATTGGATACACTACGGCAAACGGATACACAGCAAATGAAGTTGCATAACGATCAGGGACGGGTGGTCATTCAAGCCGCTTGCGGAGATGCAAACGGTGATCAACCTGTTTACCATTGCCTGGAAGTACCCCGGGGTGGAGAATTCAGTTTCCTGTTGCCCGACAGCACGACCGTATTTCTGAATGCCGAGAGCCGTCTGCGCTTCCCTGACCGATTCGTTCCGGGGAGTGAAAGAATCGTATATCTCAGTGGTGAAGCTTATTTCGACGTGAAGCGTGATCCCCGTTCTCCCTTTCTGGTTTGCCTGGAACACTCGGCGGTAAAAGTGACAGGTACTTCCTTCAATGTCAAGGCGTACCCCGACGACACGAACGAAGCGACCACCTTGATCAGCGGAACCGTATCGATGGGGATCGGCACTACGGAACAATGGATCGTCCTGAAACCGGGCGAACAGGGGTATTACGACGCTACCCGGGAAACACTGTTGCAGCAAACCGTGGACGTGAATTATTATACAGCCTGGAAAGACGGCGTGTTTGCCTTTTACCGGCAACCCCTGGAAGAGGTCATGAAAACACTGGGATGCTGGTATCTGTTCGACACCCATTATCAGAACGAAGCATTGAAATCTATTCTTTACACGGGGAAAATCAATCGTCATGCTTCCATCCGGGAGGTCTTGCACACCTTCGAGCTGATGGACGAACTTACATTCGACATAAAAGGAAAGGAGGTTATTGTCAGGAGAAAATAAAAAAAGCAACCGCTTCTTCTTGCACAAGAACCGGTTGCAAACTTGTATAAACAATTTACAAATCGTTTTAACACAACAAATTTATGAAAAAAAACAATCGGTTGTTGCCGGATTGGAAAGATTCCGGTGGCTTGCAACAAGTAAGCAGAATGATGAAATGTGTGCTATTCTTTATGCTGACACTCGTGTGTGGTGTCCAGGGGAAAGTGTATTCCCAACAGTATACACTGGACCTACATCTGAAACAAACTTCTCTGGAAGAAGTTTTCAACCGGATAGAGGCCCAGACCGGACTGAAATTTTTGTACAATACCCTGCTCACCGACTCAAAAGGGAAAGTGGATGTCGAAGCCCGGCAGGAAGACATCCGCAAAGTGCTGGATGAATTATTGAATCCCCTGGGTCTCACCTATATATTGAACAGTAATCATATTGTGGTCAAGCAAGCAGATGCTGCCGCCCCACAGGAAAAAACGGTGATCAAAGGGAAAGTGACGGATAGCAAAGGCAGTCCCCTACCCGGCGTGACGGTACGGATCAAAGGAACCAATATCGGTGTCGTTTCGGACAACGACGGCCACTACGAATTAACTTTACCTGCCGGAACCGATCCGACACTGATATTTTCTTTCGTCGGTATGCTTTCGCAGGAAGCAAAATATACAGGCCAACGTGAGCTGAATATCATCCTGCACGAAAATATAGGTGGATTATTCCACGGATTTCTATGCGCTGCTCTTCCTCGCCACACCCCGTGACAAGCATCCCGAAAAGTTCATGTGGCCGGAGTACTACAAACACATTGCCTCACCGCAGAAATATACGACGGATGTCGTATCGCAATTTCCGGAAGGGGTCAGAATGCCGGGCGTGTACGCCGAGTTTACCAACCGGGAGTCAGGGGAAAAAGAGAGATATAATCCGGACGATGTGATTACCTTTTTACACAACGACCATCTGATAGGCGAATATCTGCAGAACAATGAGTTTCGCCGATATAGATCCTACGAACAATATTCGGCAGGTATGGAAAAATACGGCAAATATTTTGTAACGCCCTCTCTCAAAGCACGTATCGAAGCGTTAGGAGCTCCTCTGTATGACACCAAAGCCGGTTCCCCGGCGGCGGATTTTACCTACCCCGACGTGGAAGGCAATAGAGTATCGCTGTCCGACTTCAAGGGGAAAGTGGTACTGGTAGACGTCTGGGCCACCTGGTGCAGCCCCTGCCGGAAGGAAATCCCCCCATCTGAAAAACCTGAAGAAGGAGATGCACGGCACCGATGTGGTCTTTTTAGGCGTTTCTGTCGATGAAGCGAAAGACAAACAAAAATGGCTGGATTTCATCGAAACAGAGGGGTTAAAAGGTATCCAACTCTTAGCCAATGGCTGGAGCAAAATCACAAAAGACTATAAAATCAACGGTATTCCCCGTTTCATGGTCTTTGACAAAAAAGGCAACATTGTCTCAGCAGATGCTCCCCGGCCTTCCAACCCCGAATTGAAAAAAATGCTGGAAGCGGAACTCAACAGATAATCCTCACCCGATTCTATCTGAAAATCAAGGGCTGCCCTGCTTTTACCCTCTTTTCCTCCCCACTCTCCCGTCAGTACCTTTCTTTCCCTACTTATTTCCAAAAATTAAAATCTGTACAGAAAAAACTTTATAGACATTCATTTTTGTTTTGCATAAATAATCCTTTACAAAAAATTTACAGACAAGCTCTTTTTATCCGTTCCAGGCCATCTTCCAAAACACAACGGGGACATCCGATATTCATCCGGCGGAATCCCCTGCCCTCTTCACCGAATTCCAGACCGTCGTTCAGTCCGACTTTTCCTATCTTCACCAATCGTTCTCCACAGGCTTCATGCGACAAACCGGTCCCCCGGAAATCCAGCCACAATAAAAACGAACCTTCGGGTTTCAATACTTTGATCTGTGGTAGTTCTCTCTCGAAATAATCCAAAGCGAACTGTACATTCCCTTCCAGATACCGGGTCAGTTCCTCCAACCAACCGGCCCCATACCGATAGGCCGCTTTCAAAGTAACGTGTCCGAAGATATTTCCCAAGTCCAGGTGCAAAGTCGTTAATTCACGATTGTATACCTCCAGAATCTCAGGGTTGGAAGCAATAATCACCGAATTCATCATACCGGCGATATTGAAAGTCTTACTCGGAGCCATAGCGGTCAGCGTACGGGCAGCGATCTCCTCCGACACAGAAGCCATAACCGTATGCCGATGTCCGAACAAAGCCAGATCTGCATGAATTTCATCGGATAGAATCAGGACATCGTAACGGCAGCACAATTCTCCGATCCTTGCCAATTCCTCACGGGTCCACACCCGTCCGACAGGGTTATGAGAATTACACAGAATGAGCATTTTCACTCCTTTTTGTAACCCCTGTTCGAAGCATTCCCAGTCGATCACATACTTTTCGGTATCTCTTATTAAAGGACAACATACCAATTCGCGGCCATTATCCTTTACTACGGCATGAAACGGAGGATATACCGGAGTCATAATCATCACCTTATCGCCGGACTTAGTAAAAGCCCGGACAGAAATCGCCAGTGAAGTAACAATCCCGGGGCTGGAAGACAACCATTCTTCCTTTACCTCCCAACGATACCGCTGTTTCACCCAATTACGAAAAGCATCCTTACCATCATCCGAACGGAACGTATAACCGAAAATCCCCTGTTCACAACATTTACGTGCTGCCTCCTGCACCTCCGGGGGAACCCGGAAATCCATATCGGCCACCCACATCGGCAACAGATCCGCACAACCGAAAACATCCTGCAAACCGTCGTATTTCACACAATCGGTGTTCCGACGGTCAATCATTTGATCAAAATTATACCTATTCATAAAAGTTATTGAGTTACTGAGTTATTAAGTTACTGAGTTACTGAGTTGCTGAGTTGCTCTTGGGAGCTCTAATCGTTATTCCTAATCATTATTTTCTAATCTTTTTATTAACTTTGCACGTACAAATATAAATTTATAAATCTACAATGAAAAGACAAAATACGGTAATCTATATCTGTGTCATTATCACACTCTTGAATGTAGCCGGATTATTGTTTATTGCCTGCAAAAGTAATTCACCGATCGCAACGGCTTCTACTCCGGTTCAATCCTCAACTTCAGGTTATTATAGCGATGCCTATATGCCCGAGGCCCTGACTTTTGCCGGAGAGACCGTACCGTTGCAACGCCTGGATGTACAGGAAGCACTTCGGAAAGAACTGATCGTCAATTCTTATTTACATTCACATACCATTCAGATTCTACAAACGGCTCCCCGGGTTTTCCAACTGATGGAACCGATTTTGGAAAAGAACGGTATCCCGGAAGATTTCAAATACCTGGCGGTCATCGAAAGCCGTCTGAACCCTCAGGCCCAATCACCTGCCGGAGCAGTCGGAGTATGGCAGTTTCTGAAAGGTACCGGAAAGGAAAACGGTTTGGAAATCAATAATGAAGTAGACGAGCGCTATCACATCGAAAAATCGACAGAAGCCGCTGCCGCCTATCTCAAAAAAGCTTATGAGAAATTCGGTTCGTGGACACTGGCTGCAGCTGCGTATAATGCAGGCGCAGCTATGATTTCCCGGCAAATGGACCTCCAGAAAGAAACGAATTATTACAATCTCCTGTTGGGAGAGGAAACGGAACGTTATGTATTCCGGATTCTGGCCCTGAAACAGATTATGAATCATCCCGAACTGTACAATTTTAAAGTAAATACCGTTTATACTTTCGAAAAAACAGAAACAGTAGAAGTGAAAGGTCCTGTCAAAAGCTGGGCCGATTTTGCGCAAGAGCAAGGGATTACCTATAAAACCCTGAAGCGTTTCAACCCCTGGCTCCGGAAAACCGATTTAAAAAATCCACGACACAAAACTTACACGATCAGTATCCCTAAGAAAAAAGAACTGTACAAATAATAAAAATCACGTTAGATGAGGCACGGTATTTGTTTATACATTTTTTGTTATTACTTTAGCTAAGCATTAAATGTATAAATATGAGGACAGTCAATATTACTTGTGAAAATACACACCAGGAATACGAAATAGAGTTAGGCACTACACTTAGAGATGTAAAAAAGATCATCTTCCCGGAAAACCATAATCACATCCTCGGGGCTTTGGTCAATAATCAGTTACAGGACTTGCAGTTCGTTGTAATGACCCCTCTGCGGGTCAACTTCATCGATGTCACGACCCTGGACGGATACAGCATTTATTCGCGTTCGTTGATTTTCGTACTATATCAAGCTGTAGCCCAATTATTTCCGAAGAAAACACTTCGGGCCGAATATTTTATTTCGAACGGCATTTTTTGCCGGATCGTCAACAAAGAAATCGTACTGACTCCGGCAATCATTTCCGAACTGGAAAATAAAATGAAAGAAATCATTCAAGCCGACTATCCGATTGTACGGGAAGAAATCCCTACCGACGAAGCAGTTCTTATTTTCAGAAAAAGAGGGTTGAAAGATAAAGCAGACTTAATGGAAACCCGGGGAAAACTTTTCACTTCCCTTTATTATCTGAACGATCTTCCCGATTATTTTTATGGGACCCTGGCTCCTTCGACCAGTTGTCTGAAAACATTCGGTCTGATCCCCTATAAAGAAGGTATGCTATTGCAACTTCCCGACCGGACCGATCCGACCCGGGTACTGCCTGTCATTCCACAAGATAAGTTGTATCAGGTATTCAGTGAATACAAACGCTGGGGAAAAATCCTTGAAGTGACCGATATCGGGCATCTGAACAAAATCGTGGAGTTGAAATATTCAGGTCCTATGATCAAAATCAGCGAAGCACTCCACGAGAAAAAAATTTCGCTTATCGCCGATAAAATCAAGGCCCGGCATAAAAAGGTAAAAGTGATATTGGTCTCCGGTCCTTCTTCGTCCGGGAAAACCACGTTCAGCAAAAGATTGGCCATACAACTGATGGTCAATGGCATGAAACCCGTCAATCTTTCTCTGGACAATTACTTCGTCAACCGCGAATTTACTCCGAGAGACGAAAAAGGGGAATACGATTATGAGTCTATCGATGCCCTCGATATCGCCACCTTTACGGATAATATACAACGGTTACTAAAAGGGGAAGAGGTCGAAATTCCTAAATTCTCTTTCGAAACCGGACAACGTTATTATGACGGTGAAAAGCTAAAAATCGCCCGGAACAATGTGATCATCGTCGAAGGTATTCATGGGCTGAATCCCCAACTCACCCGGTTGCTGCCGCCGGAAACCCTTTTCAAGATATTCGTTTCTGCGCTGACCTCTATCGCTATCGATAATCACAACCTGATCAATCCGACAGATAATCGTCTGATCCGGCGCATGGTACGCGATTACAAATACCGGAATTATTCCGCCCTCGATACCCTGAAACGTTGGGAAAGTGTATTGCTGGGCGAACAAAAACATATCGTACCCTACCAGGAAGAAGCCGACGCGATCTTCAATTCTGCTTTGATTTATGAATTAGGAGCATTAAAAACACAGGCTGAACCTTTACTCCGGGAAGTAACCCAACAGCACCCCGAACATTCCAAAGCTTTACGCTTATTGAAATTTTTTTCTTACATCCGGGCTGTACCGACCCGTGAAATTCCACCGACCTCGATCATCCGGGAATTTTTAGGAGGAAGCAGTTTTAAATACTAAAAAACAGTAAATATATCTCTTTCCTTGCAACCAGTGAGGTGACTTTCATCGTAAAAATGAAAAAACATTTACGATTTTTACGATGAAATTTCGTTACCTGGTTTTCATATCGATACTTTCTTTTTGTCTGGCGTGTCAGGGAAAAAAGAAAGCTACTCTTTCCGATCTGCCCCGGCCGGTAAGGGTGATAAAAGTCGAAGCCTTAGGCACTTTCAACCATCAATATACCGGAACCGTAACAGCCCGGAATTTCAGTATACTGGCCTTCCGTTTGCCGGGTACCCTGACCGAAGTCAATGTCAATACCGGCCAAAAAATAAAAAAAGGGACGGTGATCGCCCGAATCGATCCCTATGATTACCAACGGCAATATCAAACCGCTTTAGCCAATTATAAAACAACCGAATCTATCTACGAACGTAATCAGCGCCTCTATGCTGCCAATGCCGTAGCCAAACAAAACCTGGAAATAGCCCAAACCGATTATATTCAGGCCACTTCAGCCCTGAATATGGCCCGGCGTACTCTGGATTACACCGTACTGACCGCACCATTCGACGGGTTTATCGAACAACGCTTCGTCGAGAATCACGAAGAAATACTTACCGGGCAATCGGTCGTCCGTCTGGTAGATCCTAAAGACATCGAAGTTAATTTCATGCTTCCCGAAACCAGTATCCAACTACTCGACATCCCGAAAAAGATCTATGTCGAATTCGATTCCCAAAAAGGAAAACTTTTCACGACAGAGGTCAAAGAGTATATCTATTCCTCGAACGGTTCGGGGATACCGGTGACTCTACTTATTACGGACAAACAGTTCGCCCCGTATCGGCAAAATGTATTTCCAGGATTTTCGTGTAAAGTGATCGTTGAAGTCGACAATATGATATCCGACAAATTCGTCCTTCCGGCCAGTGCCTTACAAGAAGCACACCATCAGGAATATGTATGGATCGTCGACCCGGCAAGCCATACAGCTCATCGTCAGCAAGTCAGGATAAAAAAATACAACGATCATATCCTTGTCGAGGCTGGCTTGAACCCGGACGATCTGATTATTATAGCCGGAATAGCTTCCATCCGGGAAGGACAAAAAGTGAGACCTGTCAAAAACCAGTAAATAAACACCCAAAATAAGACCAATATGAGCTTTTTAAAAGAATTCAAAACTTTTGCCATGCGTGGCAATGTTGTAGACATGGCTGTCGGTATCATTATCGGAGGCGCCTTCGGTAAGATCGTCTCTTCTCTGGTAAGCGATATCATTATGCCCCCGATCGGACTGCTGATCGGAGGAGTAAAGTTTGAAAGTCTGAAAATCGTCCTGAAACATGCACATACCGATGCCGTTACAGGAAAAGTCACTGAAGCCGTCAGTATCAATTACGGCAATTTTATCAATACAGCCCTGGATTTTCTGATTATCGCCTTTTCTATCTTCTTATTCGTCAAGCTGATCAACAGTATGAAAAGAAAAGAAGAAACTAAGCCCACTCCTCCACCGGCTCCAAGTAAAGAAGAACAATTGCTGACCGAAATCCGGGATCTACTGAAAGGAAAAAACAGTTGAAAGGGCTGGAAACCAAAAAAAGCTCCCGGCACATCACCGGGAGCTTTTTATATGACCGATTCATTTTATCCTAGAACAGTCCACCGAACCGATACCCAACCGACAGCTGGAATACACGGTTTTTATTGTTCCCGTCATATTTATCCTTATCGAAAACATTACTCAACCCCAGATTATAACGGGCCGAGAACATAAAATCATCCCAATTATAAGAAAGCCCGATAGCAAAATTCACGGCCAGTGTATTTATATCATTCATTTTATGTTTGACCGTCGTATCGCCATCTTTATACTTTGCTTTAGCATTCAGGGCAAAACCGAATTCCGGTCCCAGGTCGACGCTCAACTCATCCAACACATATAACTTGGCCAATACCGGAATATTCAGGTAATTAGCCCGCAATTTAAGTTTATCGCCATTGATTTTATCCCGGGCTCCCTGTCTTGAATACACCAATTCGGGCTGGATAGCAAAATAATCGTTAAACCTGAATTCAGCGAACCCACCCACATGGAAACTCAGTTTATTTTTCTTATCGGAATTCGAAATATTGGTCATATTCAAACCGACTTTCGGTCCGACCACAATTTCCGTCTGTGCCTTTGCACCGACAACCATCAATACAACAACAACTAGTGTAAATAATTTTTTCATACTTTAAATTGTTTTTAATCATCTAACATCGCCTAACAAAAACTATGCCTTTCCATACGCAAATCTCCCCCGATTGTTAATCTATAATTTAACTTTAACCACCATTTTCTTCATTTTACCGTTCCCGATGCAAGGAGCATGAGCATCTTCCGGGAAAAAGATCACAAAGTCTCCAACCGGCAGCGTAAAATACAAAGCAGGCCGTTCCTGATAAAACAGGATATCATTTTGTACCTGATAGCCTTCTTCTTCTTCCATCGCCAAGCGGCCCCGCTCTTCCCACCCGAAAGTTTCCTCCTGCAATAAGGGGATCTGGATATCGATAAACCGGTTATGTGCTTCCAGTTTCGCCGCTTCCCTGGATTTCCCCGTCACTTCATCCACATTCACCCAAATTTTATCTTCTTCAAGTATTATTTTCCCGGCAGTCACCTGCTGCCAATTCCCCGACCGAACATATTCGAATACCTTTTTGAAATCGGGATGCAGAATTTCAAATCGTTTCGTCTGTGTTAATGAACCTATTATCATTTTTTTTATTTTTTTTCAGTAGGTAGCAAAAGTATTAAAATTCCGTATAAATCGCTATCTTTGCCGGATAAAACCATAATATCGAAACCGAATATGCATAAAGCTGGATTTGTCAATATCGTAGGAAATCCGAATGTAGGGAAATCTACTTTAATGAACCGATTGGTCGGAGAGAAAATTTCTATTATCACCTCCAAATCACAAACTACCCGTCACCGGATCAAGGGAATCGTAAATACCGACGACTATCAGATTGTATTTTCGGATACTCCGGGAGTGGTAAAGCCCAGCTATAAGATGCAGGAATATATGCTGGAATTTTCTAAATCGGCTTTAGTCGATGCCGATATCATTCTTTATGTAACCGATGTAGTCGAAAACATAGAGAAAAACCTGGATTTTATCGATAAAGTCAATAAATCGGACATCCCGGTATTGTTGGTTATCAATAAAATAGATCTTACCACTCAAGAGAAATTAGAAGCACTGTTCGATAAATGGAAAAGCCTGATTCCCCGGGCAGAAATTTTTCCTCTTTCGGCAACCGAGAATTTCAATGTCGACAATTTATACAAACGGATTGTAGAATTATTACCCGAAGGTGAACCTTTTTTCCCCAAGGACGAACTGACCGATTTACCTTCCCGGTTCTTTGTGAACGAGATTATCCGTGAAAAAATTTTGCAGTATTACGACAAAGAAGTACCCTATTCCGTAGAAGTGGAAGTGGAAGAATTTAAAGAAGACGACAAACGGATCAACATCATGGCTGTCATCTATGTAGAACGTTCTTCCCAAAAAGGGATTATCATCGGAAGCCAGGGAGAAGCCCTGAAAAAAGTCGGTACCCAGGCCCGGCTCGATATCGAAGCCTTCTTCGGTAAAAAAGTATTTCTCAATTTATACGTCAAAGTGCTGAAAGACTGGCGTAATAAAGACAGTGAGTTAAAAAATTTCGGATATGCAAACAAATAAAGTAAAAGGTTAAAAGTTAAAAGCTATAGGCCGATCGATTTTCAGCCCTAGCTTTTAGCCTTTAGCCTTTAGCTTTTTACTTTATATTTTATGAGTAACATAGTAGCAATAGTAGGAAGGCCCAATGTAGGGAAATCGACACTTTTCAACCGCCTTGTCGGAACACGGAAAGCGATTGTAAATGAAGAAAGCGGTGTGACACGTGACCGGAACTACGGTAAATCGTCCTGGAACGGGAAGGATTTTTCAGTCATCGATACCGGTGGATATGTCTCCAACAGTGACGATATTTTTGAAGAGGAGATCAATAAACAAGTCATTCTGGCTCTCGACGAGGCAGATGTCATTCTTTTTATGGTAGACGCCGAGATCGGAGTGACCGACCTGGATCAGAATTTTGCCCGTTTATTACGGAATATCGATAAACCGGTTTACCTGGTAGCCAACAAGGTCGATAATCACGAGCGGCTTTATGAAGCCCAGGATTTTTACCGATTGGGAATAAAAGGAGATTTATTTTGTATCTCTTCGGTCAGTGGCTCGGGAACAGGTGATTTGTTAGACCAGGTCGTCTCCCATTTTCAAGAGAATACGATCGAAGATACCGACCACCTTCCGCGAATCACGATCGTCGGACGTCCCAATGTCGGAAAATCTTCTACGATCAATGCCCTGATCGGAGAAGAACGGAATATCGTTACGGACATCGCCGGAACGACCCGTGATACGTTGAATACCCGTTACAACCGTTTTGGTTACGATTTTCTATTGGTCGATACGGCAGGATTACGTAAAAAGGCAAAAGTAAGCGAGGACGTCGAATTTTACTCGGTCATGCGTTCGATCCGTGCCATCGAAGAATCGGATGTGTGTATACTTCTGATCGATGCGACACGAGGAATGGAAGCCCAGGATCTCAATATCTTCCATCTGATCGAAAGAAACCGGAAAGGAGTAGTTATTGTCGTCAATAAATGGGATCTGGTAGAAAAAGACGGGAAAACACTGATCGAATACGAAAAAAGCCTGCGTGAAAAAATAGCTCCGTTCAAAGATGTCGATATCATCTTTGCTTCAGCCCTGACCAAACAACGATTATTGAAAGTATTGGAGGCTGCCCTGCAAGTATATGCAAACCGGACTCAAAAAATAAAAACATCGGAGCTCAACCGGATCATGCTTGAGGCCATCGAAAATTATCCACCTCCAAGTCTTAAAGGGAAATACGTCAAAATCAAATACATCACCCAGTTGCCGACCCATGCTCCTTCTTTTGCTTTCTATTGCAATCTGCCGCAATATGTAAAAGATCCCTACAAGCGGTATCTGGAAAATCAAATCCGGGAAAACTGGAAATTTACCGGTGTCCCGATTCAGATTTTCATGCGCAAGAAATAACTAAAAGCTGCCTTCCGGCAGCTTTTATATTTTAACTTTTAACCTTTTACTTTTCATCTTTTAATATTACCTTTGCATTTGTTTTTAAAAAGGGAATATGGGTAAAAGCAGCAGAGTACAACATGAAGGTATTGTAAAAAACATCTCTACACAAACGTTGGAGGTGAGTATTATCAGTCACTCTGCTTGTTCGGGTTGTCATGCTAAAAGTGCCTGCGGAATTGCCGATATGAAAGAAAAAGTTATCACGGCTCAACGTCCCAGGGAAGAGCTTCGTCCGGGAGACAAAGTAATCGTATACGCATCGGTAAATAACGCCTTCTACTCGGTATTACTGGCTTATATTATGCCGTCCATATTGATTATCGCCACCATCTTTTTTTTAGAGAAATCCGGAAGTAGTGAACTATACGCAGCGATCAGCAGCCTCATCCTACTGGCCGGATATTTTATTATCCTGTATTTCTGCCGGAATAAAATTGCCCGGAAAATTAATTTTACCGTTGAAAAAATAGCCAACTATTAAATATAAAACATGAGTACACTAGTTATTACTATTATTTCGTTATGTGCTATTGGAGTTGTATCTGCGGTGATACTCTATTTCGTAGCGCAAAAATTCAAGGTGGAAGAAGATCCGCGTATCGACATTGTCGAAGGCTTACTTCCGGGGGCCAATTGTGGCGGATGTGGCTATCCGGGCTGCCGGGGATTAGCAGAAGCTGCCGTAAAATCGGAAACGATGGAAGGTATCCTGTGTCCGGTAGGAGGAGCAGAAACCATGAATAAAGTTGCAGCAGCCTTAGGCCGGGAAGTAAAAGCCCAGGCGCCTAAAATTGCTGTAGTCAGATGTAACGGAACTTGTGAAAACCGTCCCCGCACCAGCCAATACGACGGAGCCCGTTCTTGTGCCATCGAACATTCCTTATATGTCGGCGATACAGCCTGCGGATTCGGCTGTCTGGGATGTGGCGACTGTGTTGCAGCCTGCCCGTTCGATGCGATACACATGGATTCTACGACATTATTGCCTGTAGTCGACGATGACAAATGTGTAGCCTGTGGCGCCTGCGTGAAAGCCTGTCCCCGGAACATCATCGAATTGCGCAACAAAGGACCGAAAGACCGGCGGGTATTTGTTTCCTGCGTCAATAAAGACAAAGGCGGAGTAGCCCGGAAAGCTTGTAAAGCAGCTTGTATCGGTTGCGGGAAATGTGCCAAGGAATGTCCGTTCGATGCAATTACGGTGGAAAACAATCTGGCTTATATCGATTACAGTAAATGCCGTCTATGCCGGAAGTGTGTCGGCGTATGTCCTACCGGAGCGATCCACGAAGTGAACTTTCCTCCCCGGAAGACAGAAACCGAAGCTGAAAAAAACCAGCAAACCACGATCAAACCGACTAACAGTTGTGCAACCCCCGGACAAACGGCAACCGATCCGGTAGGTAAAGCACCGGTCAGTGCTTCTCCTCAGGTCGAGTCTATAGAAGCACAGAAAACACCAGAAACAGATAGTAAAAATTAAAAATCTAAAACTTATACGCTGTGTTAAAGACATTCAAAATCGGTGGTGTCCATCCACCTGAAAATAAATTATCGGCAGCTGGGAAAATACAGGTCTTACCTATTCCCGAAAAGGTGATTATTCCGCTCGGTCAGCACATCGGAGCTCCGGCAACCCCTATCGTTCAGAAAGGTGATAAAGTAAAAACCGGACAGTTGATAGCACAAGCTTCAGGTTTTGTTTCAGCTAACATACATAGTTCGGTTTCCGGCACAGTATCGGCAATCGATAACATCATCGATGCCGCCGGATTATCGAAACCTGCCATCACCATTCAAGTGGAAGGCGACGAATGGATACCCGAAATCGACCGGTCGGAAAAGCCGGCACATAATATTACTTTATCGAAAGAAGAAATAGTCAAAGCAATCGCTGCTGCCGGTATCGTCGGTATGGGTGGAGCGACATTTCCTACTCAGGTAAAACTGACCCCTCCTCCCGGCAATAAAGCCGAAGTATTGATTATCAACGGAGTGGAATGTGAACCTTACCTGACCGCCGATCATCGGATCATGCTCGAGAAAGCCGAAGAAATTATTATCGGTGTACAAATTCTGATGAAAGCGATCGATGTCAAACGGGCTATTATCGGCATCGAGAACAATAAAAAAGATGCGATAGCTCATTTGCAGGATATAGCCGGAAAAGTACTTGGCGTAGAAATATGTCCGTTAAAAGTGAAATATCCGCAAGGAGGTGAAAAACAACTGATTCAGGCTACGGTCAACCGGGCGGTTCCTTCCGGAGCACTTCCGATCGCCGTGGGAGCCGTTGTACAGAATGTGGGAACAGCCCTGGCGGTTTACGAAGCCGTAATGAAAAACAAACCCCTGATCGAACGGGTAGTCACCGTCACCGGTAAATCGGTAAAAAATCCGGGTAATTTCCTCTGCCGTATCGGTACACCGATTTCGAAGCTGATCGAAGCAGCCGGAGGTATGCCTGAAGATACGGCTAAAGTGATCGGCGGAGGTCCTATGATGGGAAGAACGATGGTAAACATCGATTCACCGGTGATGAAAGGCACCAGTGGTGTATTGCTGATCAACGAAAAGGAAGCGGCCCGCCGCCCCATGCGTAATTGTATCCGTTGCGGTAAATGTGTTTCTGCCTGCCCGATGGGGCTCGAACCGTATTTACTGATGAAATTATCGCAATTCAATCTGTTGGAACGTATGGAAGAAGAAAAAGTCATGGACTGCATCGAATGTGGATCATGCAGTTTTACCTGTCCCTCAGATCGTCCGTTGCTCGACTATATCCGTTTAGGTAAAGCCCGGACAGGTGCTATGATCCGTAGTAGAAAGAAATAAATAACGTCAATGGTGTAGATCAAATATTATGAATAAATTACTAATATCTCCTTCTCCGCACGTTCACAGTGGTGATTCTATCGAAAAGAACATGTATGGAGTACTTATAGCGCTCATTCCGGCTTTCATCTGTTCTGTGCTGTTTTTCGGCATGGGAGCTATCATCGTCACCCTGACTTCGGTGGTGGCTTGCCTCTTTTTTGAATATGTAATTCAAAAGTTTCTTCTCAAGCAGCAACCGACGATTTTCGACGGTTCAGCTTTGATTACCGGTGTATTACTGGCTTTCAACGTACCTTCGAACTTACCGGTCTGGATTATCGTTATCGGTGCCCTGGTGGCAATCGGCATCGGTAAAATGAGCTTCGGCGGCTTGGGGTGTAACATTTTCAACCCGGCTTTGGTAGGCCGTGTATTTTTGCTTATCTCTTTCCCTGTGCAAATGACCACCTGGCCGCTTGCTCAGGGATTTGCAGGATCTTATATCGATGCACAAACCGGTGCCACTCCTTTAGCTATGCTCAAAGAAGCGGTAAAAACCGGACAGTCCGTTACCGATTTATTATCGGCCGAGAGTTTTATCGGTTACAAGAACATGCTGATCGGAAACATGGGTGGTAGTTTGGGTGAAGTTGCAGCATTGGCCTTACTGATCGGTTTTGCCTATATGTTATTCCGGAGAATCATTACCTGGCATATTCCGGTAAGCATTTTCGTCACTGTAATTGTATTTTCGGGTATTCTGAATCTTTGCAATCCCTCTTTATATGCAGGTCCTGTTTTCCATTTGTTATCCGGAGGTTTGATGTTAGGTGCAATCTTTATGGCTACCGATTACGTTACTTCACCGATGAGCAACAAAGGAATGATCATCTATGGAATAGGAATCGGCCTCCTCACAGTTGTGATCCGCGTGTTCGGTGCCTATCCGGAAGGAATGTCGTTCGCTATCCTGATCATGAATGCTTTCACTCCGCTGATCAACAGATATTGTAAACCAGTGAGATTTGCATAATTTATGATTTACGGTCCCGATCGACCGGTATAAATCAAAAATCTTAAATATATTAACGATGGGAAAGAAATTAGAGTCTAACTTTACAAATATGGTGGTGGTCCTGTTTAGTGTCACCCTGATTGCTTCAGCAGCCGTAGGCTATGTCTACTCACTGACAGCAGGCCCGATCGAAGCCGCCAAGCAAGCCAAACAAGTAAATGCGATCCGCGAGGTGATTCCGGGAGAGTTCGACAACGACCCGAATGCCGACGTTTGGAAAAGCCAGACCGCTGACGGCGGAGAACTGGAATTTTATCCGGCGAAGAAAAACGGAGAACTGATAGGAACAGCAGTAAAAACCTATACCAACAACGGATTCGGAGGAAAAATATGGTTAATGGTAGGATTCAATCCGGATGGTAGCGTAGCCAATTATTCGGTGCTGGAACACAAAGAAACGCCGGGATTAGGTTCCAAAATGGATGTATGGTTCACCCCCAACGGGAAAGGAAATATTACGGGTAAAACTCCCGGTACCCAAGGGTTGAAAGTATCGAAAGACGGTGGAGACGTAGATGCGATCACAGCAGCAACCATCTCGTCACGGGCATTTCTGGACGCTGTAAACCGGGCAGCAGCCGGTTTGGCAGGCAATGCGGATGCAGCTTCCGGAGCAACACAACAAACAAAATAATTTATGATTTCAGATTTACGATGAATCTAAAATCGTAAATTCAAAACAAAAATTCCAATTCTATGAATAATTTAAAAGTCTTAACCAACGGCATATTCAAAGAAAATCCGACTTTTGCGCTTTTATTGGGTATGTGTCCGACCTTAGGGGTGACCACTTCGGCCATCAACGGCATGGGAATGGGGCTGGCTACGGCATTTGTACTGGTGATGTCCAATCTGGTGATCTCACTGGTTACCAATATCATTCCAGATAAGATCCGTATTCCTTCCTTTATTGTCATCATTGCAGCTTTCGTAACTGTAGTGGATATGTGTATGGCCGCTTATCTGCCTTCACTGCATGAATCATTGGGTTTGTTTATTCCTTTGATCGTAGTGAACTGTATCGTATTGGGACGTGCAGAAGCTTTTGCT
The DNA here is from genome assembly GCF_985060555.1 of Odoribacter sp. Lineage (NCBI taxonomy): Bacteria > Pseudomonadati > Bacteroidota > Bacteroidia > Bacteroidales > Odoribacteraceae > Odoribacter > Odoribacter sp. The sequence goes on from NZ_CFKYFN010000086.1 coordinate 30,525, forward strand.
TCTAAAAATAAAGCGATTCCTTCCATGCTCGACGGTTTGGGCATGGGACTGGGCTTTACATTGAGCCTGACGCTTTTAGGAACGATCCGTGAAATACTGGGAAGTGGTAAAGCATTCAATTTTCCGATCTTCAACGAGAATTACGGAATGCTGATCTTCGTCCTGGCCCCGGGAGCATTCCTGGCATTGGGTTATTTGATCGCTATCGTAAACCGGATCAGAAAAACAAATTAAATTTCAGATTTTAGATTTACGGCTTACGATTCCTGTTTCATTTCTATCGCAAAGCTGAAATCATAAATCAAAAACAATCGAATTATGGAATATATCTTAATATTTATCGCTGCGGTCTTTGTCAATAACATAGTACTGGCACAATTTTTAGGAATCTGTCCGTTCCTGGGCGTATCTAAAAAGGTCTCTACGGCTTTAGGGATGACCGGAGCCGTAACCTTCGTGATGATCCTGGCTACCCTGGTTACTTTTATCGTCCAGAAGACTATCCTGGATCCGTTTGAAATCGGTTTTATGCAAACCATTACTTTTATTCTGATCATTGCAGCCTTGGTACAAATGGTAGAAATCATATTGAAAAAGGTCAGTCCTTCGCTTTATCAGGCGTTAGGTGTGTTCTTGCCCTTGATCACCACCAACTGTGCTGTACTGGGAGTTGCCATTATGGTGATCCAAAAAGATTTCAACTTACTCGAATCTTTGGTATTCGCAGCCTCTACAGCGATCGGTTTCGGATTGGCCCTGACGATTTTTGCCGGTATCCGTGAACACCTCGAACTGGTAGCCATCCCCAAAGGGATGAAAGGTTCCCCTATCGCATTGATTACAGCCGGCCTGCTGGCCATGGCCTTTATGGGATTCTCCGGGATCGTATAAAATCCGGCAAATTTATAACCGTATAAAGTGAGTGGTATTTATTTTATACCGCTCATTTTTTATACCCGGCAAAAGAATAAATTTAATATTTTTGCAGGCATAAATTATTCAGACGACATGCAATTACCGTTGAAGCATCCGATTTTTAAAATACTTTCCGGGATAGCCGCCGAAAAAGGCATAGAAGCCTATGTCATCGGTGGTTATGTCCGTGATCTGTTATTACAGCGTCCTTCCCAAGATATCGACATTGTCGTTCACGGCAGTGGCATCGAGCTGGCCGAAACCGCTGCCCGGCGGTTAGGTAATCTGCGGGTATCGGTATTTAAAAACTTCGGTACTGCCATGTTCCGGTATAAAGGTATGGAGATCGAGTTTGTCGGAGCCCGCAAAGAGTCCTACCGGGCTAATTCACGTAAACCCATCGTCGAAGAAGGAACGATCGACGACGACCAAAAACGCCGCGATTTTACGATCAATGCACTGGCTATCTCCTTGAATCAGGAGAATTACGGAGTTTTGATCGATCCTTTCGGAGGCTTGCAGCATCTGGAGGAACGCCTGATCAAAACACCCCTGGACCCAGGCCTCACCTTCTCGGACGATCCCCTACGCATGATGCGGGCCATCCGTTTTGCTTCACAATTGAATTTTCAAATCGAGGAAAATACCTTCCAGGCCATAGCCGAATACCGTCACCGTCTTCCGATCGTATCGATGGAGCGGATTATGGATGAATTCAATAAAATCATGCTTTCCCCCGAACCATCCCGGGGTATCCGTTTATTGGACGAAGCCGGATTATTGGAAATCTTCTTCCCGGAACTGACCGCGCTTAAAGGTGTAGACCGTGTACAGGGAGTCAAACACAAAGATAATTTCTATCATACACTGACCGTCCTGGACACCTTATCGCTGTACAGTCAGGACTTGTGGTTACGCTGGGCCGCTCTGTTGCACGATATCGGTAAACCGGCGACTAAAAAATACATTCAGGGACAGGGGTGGACCTTTTATGGGCATAATCACGTGGGTGAACGCCTGGTCGGTAAAATATTCAACCGTTTAAAACTCCCTCAAAACGAAAAAATGAAGTATGTACAGAAACTGGTCAACCTGCACATGCGTCCTATCGTTTTGTCGGAAGAAACCGTGACCGACTCGGCGGTACGGCGGTTATTGTTCGATGCCGGCGACGATATCGACGACCTGATGACCCTGGCCGAAGCCGATATCACCTCAAAAAACGAAGAGAAAGTAAAGCGTTTTCTCGAAAATTTCAAGACGGTACGCCGCAAACTCAAAGAGGTGGAAGAAAAAGATTCGATCCGGAATTTCCAGCCCCCCATCAGCGGTGAAGAAATCATCGCCACTTTCCATCTGCCTCCCTGTAAAACTATCGGGGATATCAAAAATGCAATTAAAGAGGCGATATTGGATGGAATTATCGGTAACAATTACGAAGAAGCCCGGGAATATATGTTCAAAGTAGCGAAAGAACTTGGAATAGACTCCCAATAAATCAGTCTATTTTCTTGGGAACGACAACTTTCAGTATGCCCTTATGCATTTTCAGGTGAATCGGCGAATGCATGATATAGGCATCCCCGTCGATATGTACACGCTCGATATCGCCTTCTACGATAGCTTCCTCGCACTGAATTTCCTTATAATAGGACAATTTGTACAGTTTCGAATTGATGAAGAAAAGTAAAAACCACAGGATCTCGAAGAAAGCCGGCCGTTTCAGGATGCAGATATCCATCAAACCGTCCCGCACCGAAGCATGAGGGGCGATATAGGCATTGTTGCCGTATTGGGAACTATTGGCAAAGCTAAGGATAAAACAATTTACCTTCATGACTTTGCCGTTGCCGGTGATCTTGTATTTCTTTTCCGGATAACGGAACCATAGTTTAATAGCCGCATAAATATAAGAAAATACTCCCCTCAATTTCAAATGGTTAAATTCATGGGCCACCTCGGCATCGAATCCTACCCCACTGACATTCAGCGAATACTTGCCATTCATCTCCAACACATCGATTTGAGCGAATTGATCGGTCAGTACCTGTTTCAATGCCTTGGTCATAAAAACCGAATAACCCAAATGCCGGGCAAAACCATTGCCACTCCCCAGAGAAACGACCCCAAAAGCAACATCACTACCACACAAAGCTCCTCCCACCTCATTCACTGTACCATCTCCCCCAACCGCTACAATATGAGTATATTTTCCTTCTTGCCGGGCATCTTCGACCAATTTACGGGCATGTCCTGCATACTCGGTAAATACAATATCATAAGGAATAGAATCATACTCCGGAATCCGACGGATCTTCTCCGGCAATTCTTTCCCAAGGCCTAGCCCCGATATCGGATTTACTATAAAAAGAATATGCATATTATCGATTTTTCCCTATCCCATAATAGGTGTATCCAAATTCTCTCATTTGTTCAGGATTGTAAATATTACGTCCATCGAAGATGACTTTTTCTTTCAAGGCTTTCTCTATAAAAGTAAACTTCGGAACTTTAAATTCCTGCCATTCGGTCACGATAATCATGGCATCGGCATCCGTTAAAGCGTCGTACATATTGGCAGCGTACCCGATACGGTCGCCCAGCCGGCGCTTGGCTTCTTCCATTGCAACCGGATCGAAAGCTTTGACGGTCGCTCCCGCTTCCAGCAATTGGCCGATCAGTACCAGAGAAGGAGCCTCCCGCATATCATCGGTTGCCGGCTTAAACGACAATCCCCAAAGTCCGAAATGCTTTCCTTTTACATTTCCTTCATAATGTTTCTGAATCTTATCGAATAAAACCGTCTTTTGCCTCTCATTCACCCGCTCTACCGCTTTCAACAATTCCATTCCATAACCATATTCGTCTCCGGTACGGATCAAGGCCTTCACATCTTTCGGGAAACAAGACCCGCCATATCCACAACCTGCATTCAGGAATTTTTTACCGATCCGGGTATCGCTCCCGATCCCTTTTTTCACCGCCTCGATATCAGCACCGACGATCTCACACAAATTAGCGATATCGTTCATAAAAGAAATACGGGTAGCCAACATCGAATTAGCAGCATATTTCGTCATCTCCGCAGAGGGAATATCCATAAAATAAATGGGAGTATTATTCAGGACAAAAGCATGATACAATCGTTCCATCACTTTTTCCGCCCGGGCCGATTCTACACCGATCACCACCCGGTCAGGCCGCATAAAATCGTTTACCGCATCCCCTTCTTTTAAAAATTCAGGATTCGAAGCGACATCGAACACTACTTCTACTCCCCGCTTATCCAGCTCTTCCTGAACAGCCAATTTCACTTTCCGGTTCGTCCCCACCGGTACAGTGGATTTGGTCACCACCACTACATATTCCTCGATCAAACACCCGATCTCATGCGCCACTCCTATAACATAAGACAAATCGGCACTACCATCCTCATCAGGGGGAGTACCTACTGCAATAAAAACAGCATCGGCATCTACCAAGGCTTCTTTTAAAGAAGTAGTAAAGAACAACCTTTCGTTGGCCCGGTTTTTGATCACCAGCTCAGCCAAACCGGGTTCGTAAATCGGAATTCCTCCCTGATTCAGCTTATCGATCTTCGAAGCATCGACGTCTACACAGGTAACGGTGACTCCGGTTTCTGCCAAACAAGTACCGGAAACAAGTCCGACATATCCGGTTCCTACAACAGCTATTCTCATATTTGCAATTTTCTTTGTTACGAAAGTTTGCTCAGATCAATTCCTATTTTTAACGACTCCTGCCCCTAAAGGTTACAATGATCTATATACTCTGAGCACTTTGATTTATTTTGACAAAAATATAAAAATAAACCCCTTCACCCAGTATCTTTGTAAGATAATTCTCTAATTTTGTTAGACAATAAATTGAAAAACGTATCCGGAACAGGCTGGAAACGTAATATTCAGGTATAAAATAATCTGTTATAAACAAATACCCTTGCGCCATGATACACAGGATGAACCTAGCGGCACTATTTTTTATGGCTGTTCTATTGCTGACAGGCTGTACAAACAAAGAAAAAACCGATTTCAGTAAATACATCACCGGTTATACGAGTGGAGTCATCAAGTCCTCTTCTTCCCTTTCGGTCTATCTGGGTCAACCGTCCGATAAAGGTTTCCAGGCCGGTAGTACCCTCCCGGCCGATTTATTCAGGATATCTCCGGCTATAAAAGGGGAATTGATTCTAAAAGATAACCATAGTATAGAATTCATTCCGGCAGAACGTTTCAAAAACGGTACGACATACAAAGTCACGTTCAATCTGGGAGCACTTTGTAACGTCCCCAAGCCTTATGAGAAATTCAACTTTGAATTCGATATTGTCCCGCTGGTTACGATTTTCGAACCCGGTGTTCTGATCAGCGAACCCGATCATGAAAATGAATTACAATATCAGGGGATGTTGCAAAGTTCGGATGAAACCGATCCGACAGAAATGGAACAAAAACTGACGGCCACCTATAACGGTCAATCCGTCACACCGGAATGGAATCATCAGGGTAACCGGCATTATTTCGCTATCCGCCATCTGTTAAAAGAAAAAGAAAGTAAAACACTGAATTTAAAATTCAGTAAAGACATTAAAGCAACCGACGGCACCGAGATCTCCATCCCCGGTCTGAATGATTTCACGGTGTTGAATGTCAAAGCCAGTGACAGTGAACCACCGGTAATCCGTATCTATATGTCGGAGAATATCGATCCGAACCAGGATTTGAAAGGTTTGTTCAGCCTGGAAGGAGCCTCTACCCTGAATTATAAAATCTCGGATAACATCATTTACCTTTATCCGGGTAACACTATCGAAAATAACCAACCGAATCTGACTATCCATGCCGGGATACGCAGTGCCAACGGTAATACGTTGCATACCGAATATATCCGGTCGGTACGTCTCTCCAGCACCAAACCACAAGTACAACTCATCGGCAAGGGGATCATCGTCCCGGGCAACAATCAGGTACTCATTCCTTTTTCTGCTATCGGACTGCAAGCCGTCGACCTTGAAATCATTCAGGTGCTCGACCAAAACATGAACTTTTTCCTGCAAGAAAATTCTTATGACGACCGCAGCGAACTGACCCGTACAGCCCGACCGGTATTTATGAAAAAAATCGATCTGAAAAAAGATCATCCCCATATCGACCTCGATAAATGGAATGACTTTACCATCGACTTAAGCGATCTGGTCAATCTGGAGAAAGGTAATATTTATCGTTTCAGACTGAAATTCAAGAAATCATATACCATTCTTTCCTGTGCCGATGAAAGTCCCGACTCGGATTATGGGGATACGGACTGGGACAACCCGGGTTCCTACTACAGCGAATATTATTATCCATCCGGTTTCGACTGGGAACAGCGCGAAAATCCTTGTCATATCTCCTACTACACCGGTGATCGGTTTGCAGCCCGCAATATCATCAATACTTCACTGGGAATTATGGCCAAACAAGGAGCCGACAATCAGTATGTCGTATGCGTTTCCGATCTCAGTACCGCTGAAGCGATTCCGAACTGCAACATCAGTCTTTACAATTATCAGAATCAAAAGATCGATTCGGCAAGGACCGATAAAGAAGGATTCGCGTATTTAAAACCGGCATCTCCGGGCTTTATCGTACTGGCACAGAAGGGTAAAGACAAAGCCTGGTTGCGTTTAGCAGAAAACAGTGCTCTATCCCTCAGTAACTTCGACGTCAGCGGACAACATGTACAAATGGGGGTAAAAGGATTCATTTATGGTGAAAGGGGGGTATGGCGTCCGGGAGATGAAATCTATTTATCCCTGATCCTGGAGGACAAGCTCGGTGTCTTACCGGAAGGTCACCCGATCGTTGCACAACTGGTCGATCCCAACGGGCATATTACCCAAACTTTAAAAGGAGCGATTACTCCCAATAATATCCATTGTTTTACCTTCAAAACCGAACCCGAAGACCAAACCGGTTATTGGCATGTCCTCTTCCGTATCGGTGGCCTGACTTTCAAACAGACATTACGCATCGAAACAGTGAAACCGAACCGTCTGGCTATACAAATGTTATTTCCTAACGATAAAATTATCGGTACCGGTGTTTCCCTGAAACCTGTAGAAGTGAAGACCAAATGGCTGAACGGAGCACCGACTTCCAATCAAAAAGCGATCACAGAGGTACGTTTATACCATGCCGATGCAGGTTTCTCCGAATTTCCGGATTATCGTTTTTCCGATAAATCCAGGTATTTCGAACCTTCGACAGAAACCCTATTCGACGGGCAAACCGACCAGCAGGGAAATTTTTCATTCAGCCTGAACAAGATCAAAACCGAAGATGCTCCCGGAATATTAAATGCAGTCTTCACCACCCGGGTATTTGAAAACGGCGGGGATTTCAGTATCAGCTCACAAAGTATCCGCTATTCCCCTTACGATGAATATGTAGGAATACGTCTACCTGAAAACGACGATAATTGGTACTCCACCGAGCAACCTGTTCGATTACAAGGCGTTACGATTACCCCGACAGGAAAACAATCAGGAAATGCTACCATTCAGATTGAAGTATATAAACTCGACTGGCATTGGTGGTGGGATTCGGAAGATGAAAACCTGGGATCTTATGTCAACCGGGAATATAGTAGCAGTGTATTGAGCCAGAAAGTCAAAGCCACCGACGGTCGTTTTCAGTTGGATCTTCATATCCCGAAATATGGACGTTATTTTATCCGGGCCACCGATCCTTCAGGGCATACCTCCGGTTTAATCGCCTATTTCGGTAGCTGGTCGGATAACGCCGATCAAACTGCAGCGACCACCTTACACCTGAACAGCGACAAAAAATCTTACCGCGTCGGCGAAAAGATAAAAGTTACAATTCCTTCAGCAACAGGTAGTGTAGCCATCGTCAGCCTTGAAAACGGGAAAACCGTCAGCAACATGAAACGGATCAATACCTCTGCCGGTAACACCACCTTCGAGTTGGAGGCCACCAGCGAGATGTGTCCCAATACATACATTGCAGTCACTCTGCTTCAACCTCACAACAACCGGAACAACGACCGTCCGATCCGAATGTATGGAGTTGTCAATATCCATGTAGAAGACCCGGCTCTCCATTTGAATCCGAAGATCAAAATGGCTCAGGAACTCCGACCGGGAAAAGAGTTCAACGTGGAAGTTTCTGAAAAAGACGGCAAGGCGATGAATTACACCATTGCGATAGTCGACGAAGGACTGCTTTCGCTGACCACTTTCCGTACTCCGGATCCCTTTGCTGCTTTCTATGCACGGGAAGCCCTGGGCGTAAAAACCTGGGATTTCTACGACTATATCTACGGTGCTTATGGAGCCCGTCTGGATAAAGCTTTTGCTGTGGGTGGCGACGAAGCCTTGAAGGATTTACAGGACGAAAAGACCAACCGGTTCAAACCGGTCGTCTTATTCGACGGTCCTTTCAGTTTGAAAGCCGGAGCTACTCAAAAACACACCTTCAAAATGCCGGAATATATCGGCGAAGTACGGACGATGGTCATTGCAGCTACCAATGGACAATATGGAGCAGCCAGTGTCAACAGTACGGTAAATAAACCCCTCATGGTATCGGTTGCCCTTCCCCGTCTGTTCACACCGGGAGATGTCATCGATATTCCGGTTACCGTTTTTGTCCTGAAAGATCATATCCGGGAAGTCACCGTAAAGATGACTACCGACGACAAAATCACCCTGACAGGAGAAAAAGAACAACACATCCAATTCGATAAAAAAGGAGAACAAGTTGTCTATTTTAAGGCTCGGATCAATAGCCAAACCGGGATGTCGACACTTCGGACAGAAGCGACATCGGGCAATGAAACAGCTATTGTCACCGAGGATGTTCAGGTACGTATCCCTAATCCGAGAATGACGGAGATCGAAGAAAAAGAAGCTAAAGCAGGAGAGACTGTTTCTTTCGATACCCGCATTACAGGAGCCGAACCGCTTTCTGTCCTGGAGGTATCCTCTATCCCACCGTTAAACCTGGAACAACGCCTCAGTTACTTGCTCGGCTACCCTCATGGCTGTGCAGAGCAAATCACTTCACAGGCATTTCCGCAATTAGCTTTATCCTGGCTTCTGGCATTAAGTCCGGCACAACAGATCACGGCAGAAAATAACGTCAGAGAAGTCATCAACCGTCTGAGAAGTTATCAGACCCCGGAAGGAGGCTTTGCTTACTGGCCTGGAGAGCCGTATATTTCGGAATGGGCTACCTCTTATGCTGTAAATTTCCTGGCAAATGCCCAAAAACAAGGCTATGCAGTCCCGATTCAGATGTTACAGCATGCCACGAACTATATGCGTCAGGTGGCTAACAGCTGGAACCGCACAGAACCGTGGTCACAGCAAGACCAAGCCTATCGTTTGTATGTATTGGCTTTAGCCGGTAAACCCGATCTGGCAGCCATGAACCGACTGAAAGAGACCCGCTTGCAACGTCCGGTTTCACAATGGCTGCTGGCCTCCGCTTATGCTTTAAGTAATCAACAGGAAATCGCTACGAAAATGATACGCGATCTGTCCTTCGAAGTCACCCCTTACCGGGAAACGGGAGGAACGTTCGGTTCTACTACCCGGGACAATGCCCTGATTCTGCAATCGATGGTCATCCTGAACATGCAACAAGATGCTTACCGCATGTTAGAGAAGATTTCTAAAGCCATGGGATCCGGCAATTGGTACAGTACCCAGGAAACCTCTTTCGCTCTTTATGCAGCCGCCCAGTTCGTACAAAAATACCTGGGCAGCCAAAAAGGAATCGATATCACAGTAAAAACAAATTCAGGTAACGAAAACGTCAAAACCGACAAGACAATCTGGCAAAAACAACTCGTTTTGCAGGGTGACAAAGCTTCGGTTACGGTGACGAACAACGGTCAAGGTTCACTTTTTGTCCGTCAGATCAATAGTTCCGCCCCGCTGGAAGTGGTCAAGGAAAAAGTCATGTCCGGAATGTCGATGCATGTGCGTTATTATAATGACAAAGGTACTCCGCTCAACATCGAACAGCTGCAACAGGGGGAAGACATTACAACCGAAATTACAATCAAAAACACGGGCCTGACCGGTACTTATCAGGAACTGGCTTTAAACTATCCGGTACCTTCCGGCTTCGAGATCATCAATGACCGTCTTACCGGAAACACCAGTGCCTGGAAAGAGGCAGAATATGTCGATATCCGGGACGACCGTTTTTATGTCTATTTCAGCTTGGAACAAAATCAGTCTAAGACTTTCCGTTTCCGTTGCAATGCAGCGTTCCGCGGAGAATATATGTTACCGGCAATTTATTGTTCAGCTATGTACGACAATAGTATACAGGCTATTTTACCGGGAGGAAAAGTGAAGATTGAATGAGTTGTAGAGTTGCTGAGTTAAAAGAGTTGCTGAGTTAAAAGAGTTACTGAGTTACTAAGTTTTTGAGTTTCTGAGTTTCTGAATTATTAAGTTATTGAGTTAGAAGAGTTAGAAGAGTTAGAAGAGTTACAAGGCATTAGCTTAATAATTTAAATACAAAGCAAGATCATATTTGCAACACATTGTTAAAGTAAATATATGACTACAAACATTAGCCTATACACTCAGGGGTCACACCAATCCAATAACAAACTCTTTCAACTCAACAACTTTATAACTCAGCAACTCTTTTAACTCAGCAACTCTTTTAACTCAGCAACTCAGCAACTCTATAACTCAGCAACTCAGCAACTCAGCAACTCTTTTAACTCAGCAACTCTTTTAACTCAGCAACTCTTTTAACTCAGCAACTCTTTTAACTCAGCAACTCAGCAACTCTATAACTCAGCAACTCTATACCATGAACAGTAAAGATTATATTTATAAACTGATAGAAGAAGGAGAGCACCAACAACAGGATTTCAAATTCGAGATCTCGGATGCGCGGAAAATAGCCAAATCCTTATCGGCTTTTTCCAATACGGACGGAGGGCGCTTGCTTATTGGGGTGAAAGATAACGGAAAAATTGCAGGAGTGCGTTCGGAGGAGGAAATTTACATGATCGAGGCAGCAGCAAAATTGTATTGCCAACCTCAGGTAAACTGTCAAATGCAGATTCACGATATCGACGGACACACTGTGTTGGAAGTCATTGTACCTCCCGGAACAACCAAACCTTATTATGCCAAAGATCAGACAAATAAATGCTGGGCTTATATCCGTATAAAAGACGAGAATATCCTCGCTACTCCGGTACATTTAAAAGTCTGGCAACAAGAAGGGACCCCAAAAGGTTCCTTTCTTCATTATACAGAGCAAGAACGATTACTATTGGATTATCTCACAACCCATCCGGCTATAACCCTTAATCAGTATTGTCGTCTGGCCCGTATTCCCCGGATAAAAGCAGAAAATACACTGGCAAAATTCATCCGCTTCGAATTAATCGAACCCATATTTGAAAATCATCGGTTTTATTTCCGAGGCTGTACCTGATCGTTCAGGCTAATGTCTTAATAAATAAAGTAATACCGTCGAATACCATTTGAAGGCCGATCGTAGCAACGATCAATCCGATAATTCGGATCAAAGGATTCATAAAATTATATTTAATCAGAAAACTACCGATCCTTCGGGCTTTCAGCATAAAGAAAAGGTTCACAGCCAAAGCCAGTAAAATAGCAACGATCGTGACAAAACGGCTATACTGAACAGGGAAAGTAACTGCAGCAGTAATCGTAGCAGGTCCGGCAATCATCGGAATAGCTATAGGTACAGTGGTTAAATCGGCAATCTTAATATGTTCATCCACTTTCATAAAAAATCCTTTCAACAAACCGGACAAACCGTTATACATCAGCACAGCCCCACAAGTAATCTGAAAAGAGTAAAGCTCGACCCGAAAAACATAACTAAAAGTCACCTGTCCCAGATAAAGAAAAAAAATCAGAATAAGCATTGCCGTAATCGTCGATTTAATCGAAATATACCGTAACTCGGTTGGAGAAAAACGTTCCTGCAAAGACGTGACGATCAACACCTTCTGTATCGGATTTACCAAAGCCAGAATGGCCACGAAACAACTCAATATTAAATTAAATTTCATTACTTTCCCCTATTAGATCTGCTCAACAAAGATAGTACAAAGGAATGGGGTTTCAAATTTATTTTGAGTCAGTGATAAAGAGTTACAAAGGTTACAGAAGTTACAGAGGTCGCAAGGATTTAACCGCCCCTATACAACCTCTTCCCCCCCTCATGTAACTCAGTAACTCTTTTAACTCAGCAACTCAGTAACTCTTTTAACTCAGCAACTCAGTAACTCTTTTAACTCAGCAACTCAGTAACTCTTTTAACCCAGCAACTCTCTAATACCCAAAAATCTGTTCGGTAGTCAGTCGCTCTACGGGACCATAAGAAGATAATTTTTTCATATCCAATTCTTTTTCATCTCCCAATACACAATAGGTATATTTGCGGTCTTTCACCCATTTTTCCTGAAAATCCTTTACCTGATCCAGGGTCAGTTTCTGCAAATCGTCGAATAACATTTTCCGGCGGTCACTGTCCAATCCCAGGTCCTTTGCTTCCTGATAGGCATCGAAAATTCCGGCTCCGGTAATCCGGTCGGTCCGTAACCGGGCAATCAAAGCTTCTTTTGCCAGATTAAAGGCAGCTTCAGACTCAGGCATATGATTGATAACTTCATCGAATGCAGTCAAAGCATCTCCCATCTTATCATTCTGAGTAGCGATAAAAGTAGAATAAATATAAGGCTTGTCCAGACGGGAAGGCTCACCCAAACCGGCAGATGCCGAATAAGCCAATCCCCGGGCTTCACGCAATTCCTGGAATACGATCGAATTCATACCTCCCCCGAAATACTCGTTATATAAGGTAGCTACCGGATAAATATTCGGATCGAATTTTTCTCCCCGGTTAGAAATAGCAGCCATATATACCTGAGCAGCAGCATACGGAGCTAACAAAACCTTACTTTCTCCGGTTTCTCTGATCTTAAAAAGCGAAGCCTTATCTGCAGCGATCAGCTTTTCAGGCACCTGATGGTACCGATTCACTTCTGCCACAACTTCTTCCTGGGTCTTCGGGCCGTAATAAAGGACAGTATGTTCGGTCTTGCTCAGATCACGAAGGTGGGCCAACAGCTCTTCCGACTTTAAATTTTGTATTTCATCAGCCGAAAGCACATTGGTCGCAGGCGATTTCGGTCCGTATAAACCATATTGCATCAGCATTCTGAAATTTGCCTGCTGATTTAATTTTGTATTCGCTCTCCCTTCCAGAATATCACCTTTCATAATTTCCAGTACTTCCGGATTGGGTTGAGCATCTGCCAGCAGAGATTCGACCAATTGAATCGCCTCTCCCATATTTTCGGATAAACCCGAAATAGTGAGATAGGTACGGTCAGCTCCCGGACGAATACCAAAATCACAAGCCAAACGGTAAAACTCTTCCTTCACCTGTTCCGGACTCAATTCGGAAGTACCCAAATAATCCAGATAGCCGGCAGCAGTGGAAAGATAACGATCCTCATTATTTCCTTTCTCAAAAGCATAAGTTAAAGAGAACAGGTCGTTCGTCGGGTTTTTCTTATACCACAAAGGAATATCGGATTTGAGTTTTCCTTGAGCCATATCTTTTGAAAAATCGACAAATACCGGTTCGATGGGTTTTACCGGTGTTGTCCGGATCTCCCGCAAAAAAGCACTACTCTTATCCCGGTTGGTCACAATCGGAGTGATGGCCGGTTTAGTCATTTTCTTTACACTTTCGTCTTTCCCCTGCCGTTTATTGACCACGACATAATTATCTTTCAGATGAGTATTGGCAAAATCTATCAGCTCTTGTTTGGTAATTTTACTCATCCGGTCGAGTGAAGCCACTTCATCGGCCCAATTCGTACCGTTGACAAACGACTCGACAAACCAGGTTGCTCTGTCTTCATTGCTTTCCAATTGTTTTTGTCTGTCGCGTTTGTTATTATTGATCGTCGCAGCGATCAGGTTCTCGTCGAATTCTCCTTTTTTCAACTTTCCGATTTCTTCCAACAGCAGTGTACGTACTTCTTCGAGGGTTTGTCCGTTTTTAGGTGTTCCTTCCATTAAAAATACACTGTAGTCAGCTAATAAGAAAGGATAGGCAGCAGCTCCCAACATTTTCTGTTGTTGATTGATATCCAGGTCGATCAAACCGGCTTGTCCGTTGTACAACACCTGAGCCAGCAGATTCAAGGTTTCTACGTCCTCACTGTTTGCTCCCGGAAATCTCCACGCCAAAGTCACATTTTCAGCTTCCGGTCCCACCACTTCTTTCACTATAGGAGAGGTAATCGGCTGCTCCGGTTGAAAGTTCAGTTCAGGCAAGTTCTGACTCGGTTTCATTCCACCGAAATAACGGTTTATCGTTTCGATCATTACATCGGGATCAAAATCTCCGGAAAGACAAACCGCAATATTATTAGGTACATACCATTGAGTATAGAAATTCTTAATATTCGTAATAGACGGATTTTTCAGATTTTCCTGTGTTCCCAAAATGGTTTGAGTTCCATAAGGATGGTGGGGGAAGAGACCGGCCATCACCTGATCGATCACTTTACGGTTATCTTTGGTCAGGGACATATTTTTTTCTTCATAAACAGCTTCCAGTTCGGTATGAAATCCCCGGATAACAGGATGCTGAAACCGATCGGCCTGTATTTTAGCCCAGTTCTCTACCTGATTCGAAGGAATATCTTCCTCAAAAACAGTCTGGTCGTAAGAAGTATAGGCATTTGTCCCGGTAGCTCCGATCGCCGCCATCAATTTATCGTATTCATTGGGAATAGCGATCTTAGAGGCCTCATAAGACACACTGTCGATCTGACGATAGAGAGCAGTCCGCTGAGCCTCGTCCGTCGTTTTCCGATATACCTCGAACAAAGCTTCTATCCGGTCCAGCATCGGTTTCTCCTGTTCGTAATTCTGTGTTCCGAAACTATCCGTTCCTTTGAACATCAGGTGCTCAAAATAGTGGGCCAACCCGGTCGTCTCTGCCGGATCGTTCTTTCCACCGGCGCGGACGGCGACATAGGTCTGAATCCGGGGTTGATCTTTATTGACCGTCATATACACCTTTAAGCCATTGTCTAAAGTATAAATCCGGGCATTCAACGGATCTCCGGGCACCGACTCATACTTAAAGCGGGAATGATCCCCGCACGCAGCGATCAGGACCAGTACACCCAATAGCCACATCGTTTGAAACATTTTTTTCATCTTATCTTTTCATTAAAATTCCTTCTCTTATTTCTTATTTTTCTTCTTCTTTTTCTCCACGGACCATCCGAATTTCCCGATCTTCTTGCCCAGACCGAAATATTCCCCATGAGTATACACCAAAGGATTTGCACGGTCGAGTTCAAATTTTCCCGTTTCGGGGTTCAGATACCGGTCATCGGCCTGTACATTCACCACTTCGGCCAGAAACAGATCATGTGATCCCAGAGGGACGATCTCTTTCACCCGGCATTCGATGCATACAGGGGCTTCTTCAACAATCGGCGCCCGAACCACTCCGGCCTTTCCGGGCGTGAGTTTCATCTCTTCGAATTTCCGGTAATCGCGCCCTGAACGAACTCCACACCAATCCGTAGCAAAAGCCAGGTCTTCGGTTGTCAGGTTGATAACGAATTCGCCCTGTCGCCGAATGATCGGATAAGAATACCGCTCCGGCCTTACCGAAATATAACACATGGGCGGATTGGTACAAACCGTTCCAGTCCAGGCCACTGTAAACAAATTATATTCTTCGGGAGTCGCACCGCAACTCACCAGCACTGCCGGTAAAGGATAAATCATCGTTCCCGGTTTCCAATTGTGTTTCATACCCATTCGTTTTCCAGACCGTCGTATGAACCGATCAGCCTGCGACAAAGATACAAAAAGACGAAAGGCATTCTCTCGCCCTTCGTCTTTTATTTTAGCAGCCGGCACCTATGCTCCGGCTGTTGTCAAGCTATTCGAATTCAGCTATCGTATTTTCTATAATACCGATGGCTTCCATGAGTTCCATCTTGTTGATCACCAAAGGTGGGGCAAAACGGATAATATGCTGGTGGGTCGGTTTAGCCAATAAGCCTTTATCTCTCAATTTCAAACATACATCCCAAGCGGTTTTACCGTTCTTAGGCTTAATCACAACGGCATTCAACAATCCTTTACCACGTACCAGTTCGATCATATCCGAATGGATTTTACTGATCCGATCCCGGAACACTTGTCCCAATTTCTCCGCATTCTCGGCTAGTTTTTCGTCCCGTACCACTTCCAAAGCAGCAATGGACACTCTGGCTGCAATCGGATTCCCCCCATAGGTCGATCCATGTTCACCGGGCTTGATACAAAGCATAATATCGTCGTTGGCCAGTACACAGGAAACCGGCATCATTCCCCCCGACATCGCTTTACCTAGCACCAGAATATCCGGATGTACTCCTTCATGGTCACAAGCCAGTAATCTACCGGTACGTGCAATTCCCGTTTGTACCTCATCGGCAATAAACAAGACATTTTTGGATTTACACAGTTCATAGGCTTTTTTCAGATATCCTTCATCCGGCACAAAAACACCGGCTTCCCCCTGAATCGGTTCCAACAGAAAACCGGCCACATCAGGATCCTGAAGTGCTTTCTCCAAAGCCGGAATATCATTATAAGGAATCTTGATGAATCCGGGAGTGAAAGGTCCGTATCCGGCATACGATTCGGGATCGTTAGAGAGCGAAACGATCGTAATGGTACGTCCATGAAAATTCCCGTCACAAACGATAATCTTGGCCTTTCCATCGGGTACCCCCTTTTTCATATAAGCCCATTTCCGACAGAGTTTCAACGCTGTTTCATCGGCCTCTGCTCCTGTATTCATCGGTAACACCTTGTCATAACCAAAGAATCGGGTCACAAATTCTTCCCATTCTCCCAGCACATCATTATAAAAAGCCCGCGAAGTCAATGCCAGTTTCTGAGCCTGATCGGTCATTGCCTTCACAATCTTCGGATGACAATGTCCCTGGTTCACAGCCGAATAAGCAGAAAGAAAATCGAAATACTTTTTTCCATCTGTATCCCAGACATAAATACCTTCTCCCCGTTCGAGTACCACAGGTAGCGGGTGATAGTTGTGAGCCCCGTAACGAGCTTCTCTGTCTATAAATTCTTGTGCTGTCATAATATATAAAGTTTAAGTTCGTAATCGTTTGCAGCATGCAATTTGTAAAAAAAACAGCATATTAAAAACAATTTCCCGTTTTTTTTATAAAATCATTTTCAAACCGGAATTTATCATAACGGTGAAAACAGACAGAACACCTATCCCGCTTACTTTCTCTTTCGTAAAAAGCCGAAATATTTCCGCAACAGTTCCCGCAAAGTATCGAATGATTCCTGATAAGACACCCCTACTCCCTGAATGGTTTCCGTATTATTATATAGCAGCTTCTCGTTCGTATGGGAGTAAGCCTTCATTTTCAACGATCCTTGTTTATTTAACTTCACTTCGATATCGAAGTCTCCGGCAATATTATTTTTGCGATTCTCGTCCCCGGCAGCGTTCCGATTACCTCCGACATCCATATTTCCGTTAGCAGAAATCGTAATCCGGTCATCGAGAAGCTGAGTTGAGACAGCCAGTTCGAACTCATCCGATGTCATTTCTTTTTCCCGGTCTCCCCAACGGTAAGCAAACCCGATATCTACATTGCTGCTAAACTGTGAAAACCAACGGGATAACTGATTGGAAAACATCTCCGTCAAAGTCGTCACCCCTGCCGTCTGGGCTTGTAAACCATAATCCCCCGTATTGTCTGTCCGGTAGAATCGGTTCAATACCAACAGAGAAAACATTTGTTTATTAATCTCGTCCTGGCTGGAAAAAAGACTCTGGATATAACTTTTACTCTGGGTTTCCAGTGTCGGGAAGTTTATATCGAATTTTACTACCGGATTGGTCAGGTTATCACTCAGATTCAGGATACATTCCACCGGAACCTTTCTTCCCGATTCCGTAGCGATCTTTTCATCGGGATTCGACTCATCGGAAGAGAGTTTTTCTGCCGGTAACAATTCGGTAATCGTCGTTTTCAAATTATATACCGCATTGATATTCAACATTGCCTCATAAGGCGAACCGCTCCAGGAAATCGTTCCCCCGGGAGTAAGTACAAATTTTTTATTCACCAGGTTGCTCAAAGTAAAGAGATAATCCCCTTTTGCAATCTGATATTCCCCGAACATATTCAGATTTCCGTCTTTATCGAAAGTGATCTTAATATCTCCGTTTCCCGTAGTTTTCAGAATATCTCCGACCGTCGGGTCAAAAATCACCTGTACATTCAGCTTATCGTTGACCTCCAGGTTCGCATTCAAATTAATATCCGATACTGCCGATTTAGGTTGTATCTTCTGATTCTCCGGCTGTCCGGTATGGACAAAATGCAAAAAATTATTGGACTGCTCCGTCATGCCTGCCGACAAGGGAAGATACAAACGGGAATCATTCTCCGTCCGGGCATTGACCGTGACATTATCCACCCCATTATGGTTATCCAAATCGGCCAACCCACTCAGATATACCTGACCATAAAACGATTCGTTATCTGCAAAACCGGTATTCAGCACCATAAACTTTTCAAACCGGGCATCGAGGCGGTAACGATTTTCCCAAAACTGATATTCTCCATTCAACACCGCTTGCTGCCCATGAATATCTTTCATATAAAAATTACGAAACAACAGATGATTATTTACGATATGAACGCTATCGTGAACAAAAAATTTAGTATTCAAAACATTGACTTTCATCCCTACCGAATCGAAATAGACAAAACCGGAAATATCCGGCTTATAGGTATTTCCTGAAATCCGCACATTCCCGGACAAATTCCCGGCAGTCTCCGTGACAAAATCAGAAGCATAGATTCCTAACCGCTCCAATCCCACTTTTTCCAAATGTATGCCGACATCAATCGTATCCTTCTCGGGCGTATAATACCCCTGTACCACTAAGGGCACAGCATCGTCTACTCTGTTTTCAGCTCCGACAATGACGTTTCTGTTATCCGCATCCCAATACGAACGCAGGCTCAACGATCCTAAAGTATCCCGGTTGATTCCCCAGTTATCGACATTAAAATCGGTAATCAACATAAAATTTTTATAATAATCCTGAAGAGTCAGCGAACCGGTAGCGATTCCGAACAAAAATGGCCGGTGTTTCAAAGCGATCCGGCTTACATTCTCCAGATTGAAATTCTCGAGTTTCACGAATAGCTTTTCTTCAGTAGATTCGGAGAGTTTACCGTTAACCGACAAACTCTCTTTTCCCCGCTGCATAAAAAAGTCACTTACATCAATCTCTTTACCGGCGATAAAAACCGAAGATTCCTTGACCCGCCAAACGCTATCGTTCATCACAATGACTCCCGGATGAATCCGGATTTCCGTGTTATAACCATACTTTTCATCGGGAGAGAAAACGACACAGGCAGACAATTCCCCGCTATAAGTCTTATCTCCCCAATTACACCAGCTCAATCTATTGTCCAGATGGTTATCCGCAAGCGTTAACTCATTCCTGACATTATAAAGCTGGTATCCATTGCCATAAATGAGCCGGTCGGTAGTATATTTCATATCCAGCCGTTGCATATCCCCCACCAGATCGATTTTGGAATGAAGCAGGCTGATATCCTCATAACCGATCGAATCGGTCGTCAGGCGAAGACGCAATTGTCCGGTTTCATTCCGGTAATCGGAAGTAATCAATGTACCCGAAGCTATATACAAATCAGGATAGAGAACCTGCAAAATCCGGCCGGCATCTTTTACCTGCACGGTATATTGAAAATCGAACTTTTCAGGTTCTTTCCGTTTCGGATACTTCCGGGTCTTTTTAGGCTGATGTACCGAATAAGCCGGTAAATAATTTTGCATCAATCGAAAAACAAACGGAGCAGGGCGCAATTCCCGAAAATTTCCCGAAATAAAAAGATCCACGACATCCGATTTTAAAGTAGTAGTATTATGATCTCCCTTCTGGTTATCCTCCATACTAATTTTATCTATCGTGAATGTAGCTGTATCACAGGTATATTTGAAATCCGTCAGGGATAAATTGGTAAAACTCTTATTTTCCTGCCCGGCATGAATGATCTCGAACGAAGTTTCGAGCGCCTCCTGTCCCCCTTTTATATCCAAACCGAATGCCGCCAATTCATCGATCCGTAACTGTCCCCGGGTACTCAAAAAATTCAGGGAATCACTCAAATCATAAGCCAGCAATACCCCTCCCTGCATCTGCTCGTTCTCCACGGTGGCCATCACATCCAGCTTTCCCGTCTCATAAGTCATGGCCACTTTCATATCTTTGACATTCCCTTGATGGATATTCAGACGCTCCACTTTCGAATCTATATGAAACGAAGGTCCCCGGGTATCCCAGACTCCTGCATAACTACCGGACAAACTACCGTATCCCAGCATCGACAGCCCGGACAACTTTCCACAGTCGACCTGATAAAAATGAAAATCCCCACCCATGGCATCACAATCGGGCTTTTTGTCCGGACAAGGAGCATAACGAAACGTCAGATTTCCTGCCAAAGCCGGAGTAATACTCTTCGCCTTCACCATAAAATCCGATAATGTACCTTCGAAACAAATCGACTCGAAATCGACAAAAGAAAAATGATGCAGAGGTTCCGGAACCGGAATATACCTATCGAACCAGGGCAAATAGACGGTTTCCAGATCATCGGGATTCAAATGCGCCTTATACAAATCGATATGAAACCGTGTATTCCATACATCCGGCAATCCTTCCGATTTAAAACTTCCCTGAAAAACGGTTTTATCCCCTAATTCAAAATAAAGGTCATGACCTTCCAGCTTATTGATGGTGTTATTGACAATACCGCTGCATTTCACCGTATTATCGATCCCTCTCAGCACTCCGTTAAAATATGCCAGATCGATAAAACTCACCGACGAGGGCCCTAATTCATAATATTGTTGCATCCGGGTCGTAAAATAACGCCAGTCGTGCTGATCGGGTGTCCAGCTGAATTCCAGTTTCATCAAGTCGAGACTACTCCGTTCAAGTTCTATCCGTGCATCCGTAATCGTCAAATTACTCTCCCGGATCCGAACCCGTCCATCCAATTCCTTCATCCTCAATCCCGACTTCTCGATAAAACTCAAACCGGAAACGACGATCTGTGAATATTCATCCCCAAAGTCAAAATCCGTAATATCGACATTCAAATCCCGGCATTCCACATCCGTCCAGTTAACGCCATAATCCACCGGTTCATATTCTTCTTCACGATAAGTGAAACGGGAATCCCGCAGACTGACCTTCTTCAATCCCATCAACCAACCGCTCTGTTTTTCACCGCCCTCCCCCTCTGTATCGGCAGGAGCGACCCGCTGTAAAGAATCCAGAAACATCTCTATATTTGTCGGCGATCCTTCCCCACGCGATATCCATAAATTAAAATCAGCCTGATTCAAAACAATTTCACCGATCGTGAAACTCTTGTTTACGATATTGAAAGAATCTGCCTTTACCCGCAAATCCTGGCAATATAATAAAGTATCGTTTTTAAAGTCTTTTAATAAAACTTCTTTCAGTACCAAAGATTTTACCGGACGGAAATCGACATGGCCGATCTGAATAGTAACACCGGTAGACGCTTTAACCTGCTGAGTAATATATTGAACCAACGCAGTTTGTACATACGAAGTCTGTAACAGGAGATAAAGCATCCCTGCCAGTAACACCACTCCCGTTGCACAAAACAATAATATCCGAAGAACCTTTTTTATACCCGCAGTTATTTTTAGTTTGCTCACAAAAATATTAATATTGCATCAGATTTGAAAACGATTGGAGTTCAAAGATTAGAGAATAAAGTTTAAAGAATAAATATGACTGTAATTTTAGGAATCGAGTCTTCTTGTGACGATACCTCTGCTGCAATATTGAAAGATGGCCTTGTGCTAAGTAATGTCATTGCCAGCCAGAAAGTGCATGAAGCTTATGGCGGAGTTGTCCCTGAACTGGCCTCACGGGCACACCAGCAAAATATAATTCCCGTGGTATCAGAAGCCATCAAAAGGGCCGGTATCGAAGTGAAAGACATCGATGCTGTAGCTTTTACCCGCGGACCGGGGTTATTGGGCTCGCTCCTGGTAGGAACTTCTTTTGCTAAAGGTTTTGCCCTGGCCAATCATTTACCTATGATAGAAGTAAACCACCTGCAGGCGCACATCCTGGCTAATTTTATCAAAGAACCGGGAGTGGAAAGCCGGCAGCCTTCTTTCCCTTTCCTGACCCTGCTGGTGTCGGGCGGAAATTCGCAGCTGATCGTTGTACACGATTACCTGAAAATGGAAATGATCGGACAAACGATCGACGATGCTGCGGGGGAAGCCTTCGACAAATGTGCCAAAGTGATGGGATTACCCTATCCCGGCGGTCCGATTATCGACCGACTCGCGAAAGAAGGTAATCCGGAACGCTTCACTTTTAACAAACCGCAAATACCGGGGCTCGATTACAGTTTCAGCGGACTGAAAACTTCATTCCTCTATTTTCTGCGGGATGAACTGAAAAACAATCCCGATTTCATTCAGGATAACCTGAACGACTTATGTGCTTCTCTTCAAAAGACTGTTATCGATATTCTGATGTCTAAATTGAAAAAAGCAGCCAAACAAACGGGAATAAAACAAATAGCCATCGGCGGAGGTGTTTCGGCCAATTCGGCTTTACAAAAAGCAGTACATGACGAAGCAGCCCGCTCAGGCTGGGAAGTTTTTATTCCGCGTCTGGGATTTTCCCTCGATAATGCCGGGATGGTAGCCGTTACCGGTTATTACAAATACCTGGCAGGACAATTTATCGGCCTGGACGCAGCTCCCTTTGCCCGAACCACTCTCGAGTAAATCCGTATAATCCCTATAATAACGATGTTATGAAACTCCTTGTCACCTACAATATTCCCCGGGAACCCTTCCAGAATCTGCCTGCAGATTGGGAAATCACCTTTCCGGAAAAGGAAGAATTCAGTAAAACGGAATTGCTGCGCATACTACCCGATTACGATATTATGCTGGCCATATTTCATGCTCCGATCGACAGGAAAATCATCGATGCCGGAAAAAAGCTGAAGCTAATCAGCAATTATGGAGTGGGTTATAATAATATCGATATCACCTATGCCCGTGAAAAGGGTATAGCTGTGACCAATACCCCGAAAGCGGTCAATAGTCCTACGGCCGAGCTGGCACTGGCCCTGATGCTGAGTGCAGCCCGCCGGATTGCCGAATGCAATCAACGTATCCGCATAGAAAAAGAAAGTATGTGGGGCACTATGCGCAACCTGGGATTCGGATTGGAAGGAAAGACCTTGGGCATTATAGGCCTGGGCAATATCGGTAAAAATGTCGCCCGTAAAGCAGAAGCTTTCGGAATGAATATCATTTACTATAATCACCACACCGAAGTTCCCGGTTACCGACGGGTCGAACTGGATACCCTGCTCCGGGAATCCGACTTCGTCACTCTTCATACCCCCTTGACTCCCGCTACCCGGCACCTGATCGGACAGCGTGAACTGAGTTTGATGAAACCGACAGCCATTCTCGTCAATACAGCCCGGGGAGCTGTTGTCGATGAGCAAGCACTGGCCGAAGTATTGAAAAAACGTCAAATAGCAGGTGCAGCCCTGGATGTCTTCGAAGACGAACCTCACATCACAGAAACCCTCTACGCTTTGGAGAATGTCGTACTCACCCCCCACATCGGAACCGGCACCATCGATGCCCGCATCGCCATGGGTCGTGAAGCCCTCGAAAACATCCGTCATTTCCTGGCAGGTAATCCAACCAATGTCGTCAATTAATATCATAGTTACAGCGGTCAGGGTTAATTTTTCCGTTAAAACTATTCTAAATGTAGGTTTATTTTTTCTTTCTATTCCGATTCCGGGTTTTGTGCCGTCAGACCGGTTCGCCTGGAACGGTCCGGTAAGGCTTTCCTTCACTGACCGGCGG
>NZ_CFKYFN010000087.1:0-40727 GCF_985060555.1 Odoribacter sp.
GATGGTACTGCCTTATGGTGGGAGAGTAGGTTGGCGCCGAATTGTGAAAGCGAGTTACGAAAGTGACTCGCTTTTTTTTTCGGACATCCAGGGGCGGGTCTTTAGCGATCAATCGCTTCCCTCCCCCGTGAACTATAGTGTTTCGATGGTGAACAGTTGGTGAGGATCGAGTTTAAGGGTGGCGAAACCTTTCGCGGAAGTTGACAAGTCGGCGGGGAGATGGCGGTTCATATATTCCCGGTTGTTGGGGTCGAAACTGACTTTCCAGCCTTTTCCGGCTTTATTTTTTAAGTAAAAACACATGTTTTCCGGATCGCCTTGCTGGTAACGGTGTGTACCCGGTGTGCAACCGGTGATAAACATCGCTCCGTCGATCGGACAATTTTGCATTTCTGCCGTTAAAGTATACGCTTGGGGATCTTCCTGCTGATTGTATAATTGTTGCATTACCTGAGTTGCCCCCAAAATTCCTAAAGCTAAGCCGGGACAGATATGTCCATGGAATTGTGCAGCTTTTAATAATAACTCATCGGTTTCATTCTGCATGATATTTCGGACAATGTCGATGCGGGGCGAATCTGCCTGAATGGTTTGGTGAACATGTTTTTGGTCGAAGACAGAGGTATCGCAATATTTAATATCGATCACCGGAGAACCGTCTAAAGCATCGGCTCCTTCGACATACAATTTGCCACCTTCCCGCCGAATCAGTTTTACGGTAGTTATTCCCAGATGGTTCGGGCGTTTGGGGGAACGGGAAGCAAATACACCTTTCATTTCACCGGAACGGATGCGGGTGACCAGTTCGGTACGCTTTTCATGATGAAAAGAAAATACAAGATCGAGGTATTCAGCTTGTTCTATATCCTGTAAACCTTCCGAATATTCGGGAAGAATCTCGATTTCTGAAATTTCTTTTTTTATAAACTCAGGTGCTTGGCTGGTGGTACATGTATTATGTACGAAACCGATAGGTTCTAGAACAATCATAGTCACAATAGGTAAAAGATTCGTGGTAAAATGTAAAAAATTCATTGTTTTTGATTTTATTGAGGTATTATACAGATACAATCGTTATGACGGAGGATATCGACCTGGATGTCGTAAAGGTTTTCTATATTTTCCGGAGTATAGACGGATTGCATACCGGAGGCGAAGATCCGGCCCTGTTTCAGCATAAGTGCCTTATTGCAAAAGCGGGCAGCCATATTGATATCGTGGATGGTAATAATAACCAGGATACCTTCTTGGGTCAGTTGCCGCAATAGTTTCATCACTTTCATCTGATGATTGATATCCAGGTTGGCGATAGGTTCGTCCAATAGCAGGATGGAGGGCTGTTGGGCTAAAGCTCTGGCAATGAATACTCTTTGTTGTTGTCCGCCACTCAGGGTGTTCAGATTACGCATAGCGACTTCATCCAGTTCGAGACGGGTGAGTAGCCGGCTGACCAATTCCATATCTTCCGGAGCCGGTCTGCTGTGAATATACGGCTTACGTCCCAATAGTACCGTATCGAACACATTGATCCCGCTGATCGTGTCTGTTGATTGGGGAATATAGGCGACTATCCTGGAGAGTTTCGACGCAGAAAGGGCTGAGAGGGAAATATTCCCGATTTCGATATGGCCTGTATTGATTTTCAATATCCGGCTGATACATTTCAGGAGAGTACTTTTCCCCGAGCCGTTTTGTCCGATGATCGCCAGCATATCACCTGCTCCTGCCTCGAAGGAGATATCCTGTAATGCCCGGAAGCCACTGTAACTGAACGATAGGTCTTTGACTTTAATTTGTATCATATCTTTAGATTTTACTGAGTTATCTTTTTTTCCGGGTCAGGAGGAATAAAAACAAAGGGACCCCTAAAAATGAGGTCAGTATACCGACCGGTAGAATGATCGGGGAGAGGATCGTGCGGGCGACCGTATCACACAGTAACAGAAACATTCCTCCGAAGATTGCAGAACCGGGAATTAAAAATTCTTCGTTATCTCCGATGTATTTCCTGACGATGTGGGGAACGACGAGTCCGACAAAGGCGATCACTCCGAAAAAAGACACAGCTACGGCAGTGATCAGCGAGGTGACGACCATCCCGGTCATCCGGGTATGTTGCGGATAGACACCCATACTCTGTGCATAATCGTCGCCTGAACAAAGCACCTTATAGTCCCAGCGTTTCAGATAGAAGTAGATCAGGGCCGGAATCAGTGCGACGATTAAAAAGAGTAATTTCGACCAGTCACTACGTCCCAGATCGCCGAAGTTCCAGAAAACGATCGAAGCCAACTGTACGTTGTTCGCTACGTATTGCATGACCGCAATGCCGGCACCGAACAGGGAGTTAATGATCACTCCCGAAAGGATGATCGTTTCGACCGAGGCCTGTTTGCCCCTGATGATGATCAGAATGATAGCCAATCCCAACAGACTGCCTAAGAAGGCTGAAAGGGTAATGACATATGGATTGGTGATCATAAAGAGGTCTGAAGACCGGGTAATGCCGGCTCCGGCTCCCAGAAATACAATCCCGAACGAGGCTCCGAAGGCTGCTGCATTGGATATCCCCAGCGTATAGGGGGAGGCCAGGGGATTGCGTAACAAAATTTGCATGATCGCTCCTGATAGCGATAGGATAATCCCGGTAATTACGGCTGCCAGCATACGTGGTAACCGGATATTTAACAAGATCTGCCGGTTCATTTCCGTGCCTTCGTTTTGTACGATCGCCCATAGCTCCTGCCAACCGATTCGGTGTGAACCGATGATCAGGGAGACGATACCGGTAACGGCCAATAATAAAACCATCGCAGAGATAAAGCGGCGGTTTCTGGCCCGGTACCTTTTATATTGTGTTAAAACTTCGTTACTCATGATTTTCTTTTCCGTCGAAAATATTTTGGTAGGGACCCCAATGTTGGAGCAAAGAATCTGCAATCGGAGCTCCGACGAACATCGTCATAATTTCGTCGGTTTTGCCGCGCATCGTTATTTCCCCGAAGTGTTCCGGGAAAAGTACTTTACCGGCATACCAGGCATTGACTAGCATGACGTCGAAATTGGAATGATGGTTGTTATAGGGCCAAAGGGTATAAATCTGTTTGTTTTCATAGGCTTTAAGCAGGCGGTTGAGTCCCTGACGGGTTTTAAAATCTTCCTGTACCAATGGCCAACCGCCGACATCGATAAAGATCACATCGGGATTCCAGTCGATCAGTTGTTCCCAGTCGATATAGGTCCCTGTTATCGGGGATACGTAGGTCGAATCGAGTTCAGAAGCCACATTGTCGGCTTCCAGATAATCCAGGGCAGCATAATAAGGATCTGTAGAAGTGATACCCTTTTGTCCTTTATAGGAAATGCCGCCGACATAGACTTTGGCAGATTTATCTGTACCGGCGGTTCGGGCTTGAAGATCTGCAATCTGCTCATCGATAAAACCGATCAGCGAATCGACCTTGTCTTCGGTATGCAGGACCTGGCCGATCAGTTGAAGTGAATTGTAAAATGTCGGACGGTTTCTACCCAGATCACCGTATTCAATGGTAAATACGGGAATTCCCGTCTGTTTCTGCAGAGCATCCGCCTCTCCGGCAGTGGTCGAAGTCATAAATATCACATCCGGTCCGGCTGCCATAATGAGTTCTGGATCTCCCCCCATACCCGGACCGATGATCGGTAGCCTGGCCAGATCGGGATAGGCGAAAATATGAGTAAATTCATTGGGACGTGTTTCCTGTTCTTCCACTCCGCAAATCAACGGGGCTCCTCCCGCATAAGTAACCAACCGGATCGCGGAAGACCGGATACAGACCAGTTGACGGATCGTATCGGGCAGCGCCACTTCCCTTTGTAATGCATCGGTTAAAAGCCGGGTAGGACGCTTGTTTTTAACGTTCTGCCCCTTACACGAAAACAGGAGAAGACTGACAATAAATAAATAGTGCAACCATTTCATATATCGTGATTTTTATCGGTTGATGTTAACAGCCACTTTGATATTCATTAAACGACCGGCGGACATATAATCTTTGGTGTTCATGTGTCTGTTGTCGAACATATTGATGATTTCCCCACCGACATAAAGCCGGTGGTCGAAAAACCATTTGGATACCTGTGCATCCCAAATCGTAAAGCCATCGATGGCTGCCGAATTATCTTCGGTGGTATATTGTTTGGATTTATATCGTCCCCGGAACATGACATCTGCAATCCCGCCGGTCCACAGCACATATCCCTTTATCTGGTTTTTAGGAGCATAGGTCAGTATTTTATTATTCAGTTCCGGTTTTTCTTTAAAGTCTTTGACTTTCGGGTTATTATACGAATAGTTGAGGTTGATTTTCAAACCATTGAACGGTATATAATTCAGGTCGGCTTCAATGCCTTTTACATCGACTTTAGAAACATTCTGCCGTTGGAATATATCTCTTTTTCCCCACATTTTTTCTCCTGTAGTTACATAATACAGAAAGTCTTTTCCTTTAGCATAGTAGAGAGAAGGGGAGAAAGACAAGTTTTTGGTGAGCCGGAACGTACCGCCGATCTCATAATTATCGATCTGTTCCGGTCCCAATTCCGGATTGGCGATCTTAGGTCCTACCCACATCCATCCTGAACGGCAAAGGTCGTCCAGAATAGATGCCCGGAAACCTT
The DNA here is from genome assembly GCF_985060555.1 of Odoribacter sp. NCBI lineage: Bacteria > Pseudomonadati > Bacteroidota > Bacteroidia > Bacteroidales > Odoribacteraceae > Odoribacter > Odoribacter sp. The sequence continues at coordinate 4,660 of NZ_CFKYFN010000087.1, forward strand.
GAGAATAAGAAATATAGGCAGATATGGCTCGGGTGGGGTTATAGCGCAGAGCTACCCGGGGGGAGAGATGTTCCCAACGGTTATTTTTTAGCTTTCCGTTGTAAGTGTTGAAATCGGAGACATTTTCTCCGTTAGCCTCGAACCATCCTTTATGAAAATAAGCATTGTCGTAACGTAAAGCAACCTGTAACCAGATTTTTTTGTTGAAAAGACTGAGTTCATCCTGGGCGAATACAGAGAGGATACGGATGGAGCCTTTGTTGAGTACTTCATCGGTCGAAGTGACGTAATGGTCTCCTCCGTCGATGCTTCCATTCTTAAATTCTCCGCCGAGTGCAAAAGCATTGTGACGTCCTTCGAGTCGCAGGTGCATGATCGCTCCCCAGTCGTCCCGGTGAGATTTTACATCGAAACGCTGATAATCTCCGCCTTTTGTCCGTTCGTCCAATTTGAAATAATCCTGGCGTTGAAAATAAAGTGCTGCCTGGTAAGAAAATTTTCCTTTTTCCCCGTAAAAACGACTTTGGACCCGGTTGTGATTGAAATGGCGGTACTCGCCGTCGGGAGCTTGGATTTTTTCTCCTTCGCCCCGTTTGTCTCTGTACAGGTCATAGGCTAAATCGACATTGAATAGGGCTGTCGGATTGTAGAGGACCTTAGCATATAATCCCCCTTCTTTCATAAAGCGGGCGACACTATAGTCGGGTTCTGTGCGGAGGCTATCCGGGATGTTGTTGAAGCCGTCGCTTTTGTTGTAATAACCGGATAAAAAAATGGCGAACTTGTCGTTTATCCGGCTGGATAGGCCCAGATCGGTTTTCCAGGTATTCAGGCTCCCGTAGGAACCCGAGGCGTTGAGCGAGAAGGGCGAAACCGGTCTTTTGCTGATGATATTGATGACTCCGCCCATAGCGCTATTGCCGTATAAGGAGGATCCCGGACCTTTGAATACTTCGATACGCTGCACATTGTCTATATGAATACTATTCCAGTTTACCGAGCCTTCGTCCGAAGTATTGATGGGAATGCCGTCGAAGAGGACGAGCGTGCGGCCTTGTTCATCTCCGGCCAATCCCCGGATACTGACGTTGGTGTGCATATTGCTGATCCCGTCACTACGTGTTGTGTTCACTCCTGAGAGCATCGAAAGAATGTCGTCGACACTTTGGGCCGGACTGTTACGCAGGAGCAAAGGGGTGACGACATGGATACTGCCGGGGCTCTGACTGATCGGACGTTCGGTTCCCGAGCCCGTAACGACGACTTCTTCCAGGCGTAAAGTCGTATCTGCTTTTGAAGTCTGGCCATAACTTATCGCTACCGTTGAGCTACAGCATAAGAGTATAATTAGTTTTAGAGTTGTCATAAGAAAATACATTGAAATTTCAGAAAAATTGAAACGTGAGTGAATAACCGACCGGTTTTAGTATAAAAACGAGTGTCGGTTCTGTAATCGGTCACTGGCGGGAAGATGACGCTGATACTTCCCGGGTTTTGTATGAGAGGGGGATTGCGTTCGGAACCCCGTAATGATAACTTCTTCCAGGGAATAAGGGCGCTGGCAGATTGAGGGCCTGTAGCTTAAAGGTGATACCTGGTAATCCTGGTTTATAATTTTCTGAAATTTCTTTACTGAGAGACGATATGGCTTTCCTGCTGATAGTTTCTATCACGTCTCTCTTGGCAATGTTGCCATACAGGAAAGGATCGTGTTCGGATTTTAGGATTACGGGTTCCTTTAAGGGCAACCGGACAGCCCCTGATCTTTTTGAATTCATCGTGTTTTGTTTAGATTACTTAAACTCATACGCACCCGGGAAAGGTTTGGTTTTATTCACCCGGAAATTAAAGTAATTTAATATTTATCGGATTATGAATGGATAGATGTGAATGTATATACATGAAAATGAATGCTATATGTATTTGCGACATATGCTCTCTAAGGTTAAGGTAGTCTAAATACCGGAATAACATTTCTCTTTTTGAAACAACTTTAAAATTCCAGCGTAGTTCTCGTGTTAAGGCCGGAAGGAAAAAAGATACTCCTTCTGTATTAAAAAATATTATTTAACATTTAAAAACGGAAAACTATGCATTTAACACCGAAAGAAATTGACAAGCTGATGTTATTGTCATTAGGTGCAATTGCCGCACGGCGTAAGGAAAAAGGGTTGAAGCTGAATTATCCGGAAGCTGTAGCCTACATCAGTTCGGCAGCTTTGGAAGGAGCTCGCGAAGGAAAAACCCTGGAACAGGTGATGACCGATTCCACAAAAGTATTGACCAAAAATGATGTGATGGAGGGAGTGGCCGACATGATCTCTTTGATTCAGGTAGAGGCGGTTTTTACCGATGGTAGCCGTCTGGTAAGTATTCATCAACCGATTAAATAGTAAGATTATGGCAGATATGAATAAGGCAGGTACTCCGAAACAAGCACCCATTGTACCGGGTTTTACTCCGAAACAACATGTGGGAGTCGGAGGAGAGATTTTGAGTGCAGAGCCGATCGAATACAACGAAGGTCGGTATACAGCAAAGATTGTTGTCCACAATACGGGTGATCGTCCGATTCAGGTCGGTTCGCATTTCCATTTCTTCGAAGTGAACCGGTATCTCGAATTCGACCGGGCAAAAGCTTTCGGTTGTCACCTGAATATTCCGGCAACAACAGCTATACGTTTTGAACCGGGTGATGAAAAAGAGGTTGAAGTCGTCGCTTATTCCGGTAAACAGTATGTTATGGGATTCAATGGGTTGGTACAAGGATTTACCGGAGATGAAGATGCTCCGACTTATTATCCGAAACGGATTCAGGCCATCGGGAATGCAAAAAATTTGGGTTTTAAAATCATAGATGAAGCCGGTGCAGAAGCTGACCTCCAGAAAAAGAATCAAAAAACGAAGTAATTATGGCAACAATATCAAGACAACAATATAACGACCTTTACGGCCCTACCGTAGGTGATAAAATCCGTTTAGGAGATACCGATCTGTATGTTGAAATTACAAAAGACCTTTGTGTATATGGCGATGAGGTAGTCTATGGAGGTGGTAAAACCTTACGGGATGGTATGGGCTTGGCAAATACTACGACTTCAGAAGGGGGTACGTTGGATTTAGTCATTACTAATGTAACGATTATCGACCCGATATTGGGGGTGATCAAAGCGGATGTCGGAGTAAAAGACGGTAAAATTGCCGGAATCGGTAAAGCCGGCAATCCGAATATCATGCGGGGAGTTACCCCTGAATTGGTAACAGGAGCTGCTACCGATGCCATTTCGGGAGAACATCTGATTCTGACAGCTGCAGCTATCGACGGTCACGTACACATGATCGCACCGCAGCAAGCCTACCATTGCCTGAGTAATGGAGTCACTACGCTTGTCGGTGGTGGTGTCGGACCGACCGACGGTACCAACGGTACGACTATTACTTCCGGTACCTGGAATATGAAACGGATGTTACAATCCATCGATGGCCTGCCTGTAAACTACGGTTTTCTGGGCAAAGGTAACTGTTCTGTTCGTCGTCCGTTGGTTGAACAAATGTTAGCCGGTGCTTGTGGTTTTAAAATTCATGAAGACTGGGGAAGTACTCCTGCTGCTATTCGGGCTACGATGGCTGTAGCGGATGAATTCGACGTTCAGGTGGCTATTCACACCGATACGTTGAACGAAGGCGGATATGTGGAAGATACGATCGCTGCTATCGATGGACGTACGATTCATACTTATCATACTGAAGGTGCCGGTGGCGGACACGCTCCCGACTTGTTGAAGGTGGCTTCTCTGGCGAATGTACTTCCGTCTTCTACCAATCCTACGCTGCCGTTCGGTATCAATTCCCAGGCTGAGTTGTTCGATATGATTATGGTATGTCACAACCTGAATCCGAAAATTCCGTCCGACGTTGCTTTTGCAGAAAGCCGGGTACGTCCCGAAACTCAGGCTGCTGAAAATATACTGCACGATCTGGGGGTTATCTCGATGATTTCTTCCGATTCTCAGGCTATGGGACGTGTAGGTGAAAACTTTTTACGTGCTTTCCAGATGGCAAGTTATATGAAACAGGTGAGGGGAAAGTTGGCAGAGGATTCTGCTGATAACGATAACTTCAGGGTATTACGCTATTTGGCAAAATTGACGATTAACCCGGCTTTGACTTATGGTTTCTCGGAAGTGTTAGGGTCTGTCGAGAAAGGCAAAATGGCCGACCTCGTATTGTGGGAACCGGCATTTTTCGGTACTAAACCTAAATTAGTCATCAAAGGGGGAATGATCAACTGGGCGAATATGGGTGACCCGAATGCTTCTTTGCCGACACCACAGCCTGTATACTACCGGCCGATGTACGGCAGCTTCGGTTCGGCTATGCCGAAGAGCTGTATTTCTTTTGTATCCCGGGCTTCTCATGATGCCGGTATTAAAGAGAAATACGGGTTGCAACGGATCGTTTATCCGGTACACGGTTGCCGTCAGATCGGTAAACCACATATGGTACTCAACGGAAATATGCCTAAGATCGATGTCAATCCCGAGACTTTTGAAGTGTTTATCGATGGCCGGCAGGCTTATGTTAAACCGGCACAGAAGTTCTCTTTGGCACAACTCTATTGGTTTAGTTGATCCGAAGGTTTATCGAACAATTTATTCACCGATGAGGAAGTGCCTTTGTAACCTTTCGATTGCACTTCCTCTATAAAATTCTTTTTATGAAAATATTTTCTGAAGTCATAGGAAATATGACAACTGACCCGCAATGGGCGGAGAAATTAGAAAACACAAAAATCGAATACCTGGAGCTGGATCAATGGACGGCTCAGAAAAGTCGCTTCATTGCTAAAGGTTCGGACGGACAGGAATATGCCGTCGCTTTGAAGCGTCACAGTCAGATCGAAAATGGGGATATACTCGAATATGACCCGGAGCGGAAAGTGGCCATCGTGATACGTATCGCATTGAAACCGGTATTGGTCGTCGAATTGAAAAAGATTGCAGCGAAAACACCTGAAGAGATTATTCGTCGTTGTGTCGAACTTGGGCATGCCGTTGGTAACCAACATTGGCCGGCTATCGTGAAGGGTACAAAATTATATATCCCTTTGACTGTAGACAAGAAGGTGATGACCAGTGTAATGGATACCCATCATTTTGAAGATATTACCTATGAATTTCAGACCGGGTTGGAAGTGATCCCTTTTCTGGCACCACATGAAATCAGGCAACTGTTCGGGGGAAGTTCGCAGGAGATCACCCATCATCACGATGCCGTACACGGGTACGATCATACACACGATCACGAACATTCCCACCGGCATGAATACGGGGAGGTACATTCATGATTACTATACAAACTACCGAAATCTTAACCCTGAAAATATAACATGATGATTGATGAGATTACCCGATTGATGCGTTTACTTGAATTTTCGGATTCTGCTTTTCCGGTGGGGACGTTTTCTTTTTCTAATGGGCTGGAAACGGCTGCATTCGAAGGGATCGTATACGATGCTCAAACGCTTGAACAATATACCCGTACGGCTCTCCGTCAGACCATTTACAGTGATGCTATAGCGGCCCTGATCGCTTTTCGGGCTGCTGCCGGCGGAAACTATAAGACGATTCTGGAGGCTGACCGGCAAATCATCCTTTGTAAAATGAATGCGGAAGCCCGGCTGATGTTGATCCGTATGGGGAAAAAAATGGCCGAAATTTGTACTCAGATTACCGATAGTCCCTGGATGAGCCGTTGGTTGGAAGATATTCGGGCAGAACGAACACCGGGAGCCTATCCTGTAGCACAAGCGATTTATTTTCAGCAAAATGGTTCTACAGAGAAAGATCTGTTCGTGGCTATCGAGTATGGAGCGATCAATATGATTCTCAATGCGGCTTTACGGTGTGTCAAAGTTTCCCACTATGAGACCCAGGCTATCCTTTACCGGCTTTGTACGGAGGCGGCAGAAAATTATAAAATCGTGCGTGAACTGAACTTTGAAGATATGCAGGCTTTTGCCCCCGAAATGGACGTCATCGCTTCGCTGCATGAAAAAGGGAAGATGAGGATGTTTATGAATTAAAATCTAAAAAATTGAAATTATTATGAGCAATACATGCAGAATTGGCGTCGGCGGACCGGTTGGTTCCGGGAAAACAGCTTTGATCGAAGCCATTACTCCTTATTTTTTGAAATTGGGTTTACAGGTTTTGATTATTACCAACGATATCGTGACCACCGAAGATGCCAAACATGTCCGTAAAATGTTGAAAGGTTATCTGGCAGAAGAACGGATTATCGGTGTCGAGACCGGTGCTTGTCCCCATACGGCCGTACGGGAAGACCCTTCGATGAATATTGCCGCTGTCGAGGAAATGGAAACTAAATTTCCCGATAGCGACGTCGTATTGATCGAATCGGGAGGAGATAACCTGACTTTGACTTTCAGTCCTGCGCTGGTGGACTTTTTTATTTATGTGATCGATGTGGCTGCCGGTGATAAAATCCCGCGTAAAGACGGTCCCGGAATTTCCTATTCGGATATACTGGTCATTAATAAAACCGATCTGGCTCCTTATGTACATGCCGATCTGGAAGTAATGCGCCGTGATTCTGAATTGATGCGTCCGGGAAAGCCTTTTGTGTTCACCAATTGTATGACCGGTGAAGGTATTAAAGAGTTGGTTACTCTGATCCGGGATATGGCCTTGTTCGACTGTGTTTCGGAAAAAGAGGTTGAAGAGATGAAAGTATGAACGATTATACGACATGTAGAGAATTGAAGCCTTATCTCGAACCGACGAAGGCGATGCGTTTAGGTGCACCGGGAAAATTCGGTTCGCTGGATCTGGTATTCGAGTTGGATAAAGACAAGAAGTCGGTTATGCGGCATTGGGACAGGCGGGCTCCGCTCATTGTACAGCAAGAATTGTACTTTGACGAGGGGATGCCTGAAATGCCCTGTGTTTATATTCTGTCGTCAGGAGGGCCGAATGTGGATGGGGACCGCTATGAAAACCGTTTTACCGTCCGTAAGGATGCTTATGCCTATATATCTACCGGTGCAGCAACGAAAATTGCCGAGATGGTATATAATTTTTCAGGACTGAAACAGTGCTTTGTATTGGAAGAGAATGCCTATCTTGAATATATGCCCGAAGCGACTATCCCTTGCCGTCACAGTCGTTATATTACTGATACGGATATCGAAATCGATCCGACTGCGACTTTATTCTATTCGGAGATCTATATGGGAGGAAGGAAATATTACGGAGAAGGGGAATTGTTCGAATACGACTTGCTATCGGTTTGTACACGGGCCCACCGACCCGACGGTACGCTTCTGTTCCGTGAGAAATTGGTTGCCGAGCCTTTCCTGAATCCTGTACGGGCTATCGGAACGATGCATGATTATGATGTTTTTGCCAATGTCGTTGTATTGACTCCTCCTCAGGAAACTTCCCGGATTTATGAGCAGACAAAAGCTTATATCGACCGTCAGGAAGATATTGCAGTCGGAATAAGTCATCTGCCGAATGACTGTGGGTTGATATTCAAAGTGTTGGGGAAAGAAACCTCTCCGGTGAAGAAAGTTGTCCGGCAATTTTGTTCAACTGTACGAATGCAAGTCAAGGGTAAACCTTTACCTGAAGAGTTTGCCTGGAGATAAAAATGAAAAACAAAAATTATGGAAACACAAGCAGCAACTTTGCCAAGAGTATTTTCTTTTGGTTTTTGGAAAATCCTGTGTAAAGGAACAGGACAGGTGATGTTCCAGGATAATGCCTGGACCGGATTATTCTTTTTAGCCGGGATTTTCTACGGCTCTTATGTAACGGGTAATCCGGCAGTGGCTTGGGGGGCTTTGGCCGGTGTATTTATGTCCACGATTACCGGATATCTCCTGAGGTATCCCGCAGAGAAAGGAACTGCCGGACTTTGGGGATTCAACGGGGTTTTGGTCGGATGTGCCTTACCGACATTTTTAGGGAATGTACCCTTAATGTGGTTGGCCATTGTTATCTTTTCCTCTATGACAACCTGGGTCATGGTCGGATTGAACCATTTATTGGCTCATTATAAAGTGAGTTCGTTTACTTTTCCTTTTGTGTTGACCACCTGGTTCGTACTGATGGCTGCGCGGATTATGCACGGACTGCCCGATTCCGGATTAGGTGCTCCCGAATTGCCCGGTAATTTTTCTTCGGCATTCGATACCGGTTTTAAAGACTTGGTGATCTATTGGCTGACTGGAATCGGGCAGGTTTTTCTGATCAAATCCTGGGTGACCGGATTGTTGTTTTTGATCGGATTGGCGATCAGCAACTATTGGGCTGCCATTTGGGCTGCTATCGGATCTGCCCTGGCATTGGCCGTTGCCATTTTGTATCAATGTAACGGTGGGGATATCGCCAACGGTTTGTTCAGCTTTAGTCCGGTGCTTACTGCTATAGCGTTGGGAATGACTTTTTATCAGGTCAATTGGCGGACCGCCATCTGGACTTTGCTGGGAATCTTCGCTACCGTATTTATTCAGGCCGGTATGGATACTTTCTTTTCTCCGTTGGGGATTCCGACATTGACCGGTCCGTTTTGTGTGGCAACCTGGTTGTTCCTGTGGCCGCATCTGAATCTGGATAAAAAGATATTACAACAAGGATAGAGAAATTTCAGATTTATGGTAGAGAGTCAAAAATTACCGGAATATAACATGGATACGATGCCTTTACGTAGAGGGCATATCCTTATTTTAATGATTGCCTCTGCCGGACAGTTTTTTGGTGGGGCATTGGCTATTTTGGTGGGTGTTATCGCTCCCTTGATCGCCATGACCCATCATCCTGGATTATCTCCCTGGTTGCAGGGGTTTATCTTTGCTTGCGGATTGATCGGTATAATGCTGGGGTCTTTGTTTTTCGGGCGGTTCAGTGATAAATACGGGTATCTTTTCTTTTTCCGGCTTTGTCCGCTGGTCATTGCCGGGGCTTCGCTGGGTGTTTATTTCAGTCATTCTCTGGTGGTATTGACGGTCTGTTTGCTGCTGATCGGTTTTGCGATAGGCGGGGCGTATGCTTTAGATCCTTCGTATGTTTCAGAGATTATGCCTAAAAAATGGAAGCGGACCATGTTGGGAATTTCCAAGGCTACTTCTGGTTTAGGAAATATCGGGATGATCCTGGTGGCTTGGTATGTATTGAAAGAATCTTCCGATCCGGAGATTTGGAATCATTTGTTTTTATTTCTGACATTTTTTGCTGTCGTCACTTTTCTGGCTCGTCTCTGGTTTGTGGAGAGCCCTGAATGGCTGGCTCTTCATGGGAAAGTAGAGGAAGCTGAAAAGAATGTCAAACATTTTCTGGGGCAGGATGTGTACATCGGTGAGTTGGCCAGTAAAAAAGATAAGACAACCCGGCCCCAATCTTCCCGCCGGGATATTTTTGCCCGGGGAAATATAAAACGGATTGTTCTCAGCGGTATTCCGTGGGGATGTGAAGGCATGGGAGTATACGGTATCGGTATATTTACTCCTGTGTTGTTACTGACCTTAGGATTGATTCCCGAAAGCGGCAAAGCTTTCCCCAGGGTGGTCGAATCTTTGCGTTTTACGTTTTATATCAACGTCTTCGTTATGTTGGGGTTTATCATCGGATTGACTATCGTCCGAAAACTGAACCTGCTCCATGCCCAGACCTTCGGTTTCTTTCTTTGTGCTCTCGGATTATTCGTCACCCTTTTAGGGTATATCTATCAGGCACCGTTGGGAGTGACCTTAGGCGGATTCTTATTATTTGAACTGGCTTTAAATGCCGGGCCGCATCTTTCCACCTTCGAATTACCGAGCCGGATTTATACTTTACAGGAGCGGGCGAGTGGAGAGGGGATTGCCTCTGCATTAGGTAAATTGGGGGCTATTATCGCTACCTTTATTATCCCTCCGTTACTGCAACTCGGGGGAGGTAAACTGGTTTTAATCGTAGCGATTGCTGTGCTCGTATTGGGAGGAGTGATTACCCTGCTTGTCGGACCTTTGGTATTGAAGCATTTACCGGAGAAAGTTTAATTGTTAAATTATAAAATTTGAAACTATGTTTAAAGCGATGTTGATTGCCGGGGCAGGAGGATTTATCGGTACTTGCCTGCGTTATTTGGTAGGTAAATTAGCTCATTATGTTTTTTCTTCTCCTTTTCCATGGGGAACTTTTGCAGTGAATATTATCGGTAGTTTTGTCATCGGAATATTCTTCGGTATGGCTGAAAAAGCTCACCTGATTTCTGCCAATATGAATGTATTTCTGATCACCGGTTTCTGTGGTGGTTTCACTACGTTTTCGTCCTTTGCCGACGACATGTTTTTACTGATGCAGAATAAACATTGGGGGTATTTTTCGGCTTATCTGGTATTGAGTATTGTATTGGGAATTGTTTTAGTATGGTTAGGACGTAGTGTCGTAAAACCGGCTTGAATCAGTCCGAAGTTTATAAAATTCGTAAAGTTTGTAAAGTATCGGATCTTATCGGTATGTGACGATTGGGCGAAACCGAAGCTTTATAAACTTTACGAATCCTGCTGTGGCTATATTGAACCGCTTATTTCTCCCATACTTTCAGGATTTCCACGACATACACTTTATGGAAATTTCCCTGTGCTCCATACCATTTGTCTGGCAGACTTTTATCGATAAAATGCTCGGGAGATAACAATTGGCCGTATAGTTTGCGGCATTCGAGGGTCAGACGGGCTTGTTCGAAGGTCACGTTACCATCCGGGGTCGTTAGGGGAAGCAGTCCGCTCTCTTTGATTTTGTCTGTATCACGCCCGGATTTACTTCCACAAATGTTGTATATAGAACGGTTACCACTACCCAGGAAAGAAAGTGTCAGCATGTCGTTCTTTTCTATAAATTCGTAAGTGTAACGCTCGGGCCGGATAAAGATAAAAGCAACTGCTTTGTTCCAGAGAAAACCGATACCACCCCAACTGGCTGTCATCGTATTGAATTTTTCTTTTGAACCGGAAGTCACCAACATCCATTCTTTACCGATCGCTTCAAAAAAATTTTCAGTCAGATCTTTTATTGCTAGTTCTTGCATCATTTATTGTTTTTGTGTTCACGTGGGTAAAGTTATTAAATTGTGAATAGAATATCAAAGAAATATTCGATAGATTATTCTATCTTTGGCTGCCGAACAAGGTTGGTGTGACGAATGACCGATTAAAGTAAAAATAATGAGAGCGCTGAAGATATGGGGGATGACTATGGTGGTAGTCATTGCCGTTTTAGGACTGTATATTTATCAAAATAACCGGGAGTATCAAATCATACTCTTGAATACCAATGATAGTCACGGTAGCATTTTGCCTGTGGATAGTGTGGGGGGAATGGCTGAGCGGGCTACTTTTATCCGGATGGTGAGGGAGAAGAATCCTTATGTGCTCCTGGTCGATGCCGGGGATATCAATACCGGGCAAGCTATTTCGAATAGGGCGGATGCAAAGCCCGATATCTTGGCTTACAATTACATGGGATATGATGCTGTTACTGTAGGGAATCATGAATTCGATAAACCCCTGAACGTTTTGTTGAAGCAGATGCAATGGGCCGAATTTCCTTTTGTGACGTCTAATATCCAACGGAATGGAACTCCGTTGGGAGTAGAATATCTGATCAAAGAAATAGGAGGAGTGAAAATAGGAATCTTTGGATTGACTACGAAGAATACAGAAAATGTCAGTATCCATGCCGGGGAAGTGACTTTCGAAAATGAGGTGATGGCGGCGCGGAAAGTGGTTAAGTTATTGAAAAAGCAACAGGTAAACCTGATTATCGGTCTGGTTCATCTCGGATTTACCGAGTCGGCACCCGGTTTTATCACTTCTTACCGATTGGCACAGGAAGTAGACGGTATCGATATTTTGGTCGACGGACATTCACATTCTTTTATCGAGCGGCCGGAGCATATCCATAAGACGACGATCGTTACGGCTAATCAGAGTGGAAGATACGTCGGTGAAGGTATTATAAGAATGAAAAAAGGACGTTTTGTAGGATTTTATTGGAAACCGGTATTGATAAAAGGATTTCAGCCGGATTCTGTTTTGAGCCTGCAATTGCGGCCTTATGTCGAAGCGGCGGAGAAGGATTTGGCAACCGTCGTAGGGGAGGCTACCGAAGAATTTTCCCTTTTTCAGGATGGAGAGAATCTGGCCCGTTATGGCGAGACGGCTTTGGGAGATCTGGTAGCCGATGCTTTAAAATGGAAGGCCGGGAAGTTGAATCTGAAGGTCGATTTTGCTTTGACTAATTCCGGTGGTATCCGGGAAAGCCTGCCTGCCGGTAAAATAACCAAAGGAGATGTTTTGGCCGTATTACCTTTTGATAACGTCCTCGAGGTGGTAGCCTTATCCGGTAGTGAAGTCCGGCGATTGTTCGATTATATCGCCTCTATCCCTTTGGGCAACGGAGCTTTTGCTCAGGTGTCCCGTGAGGTACGGGTGGTTTACGATTCCGGGCGGGTGAGAACATTGACGATAGCCGGCCGGCCTATTGAAGACGATAAAATGTATTATATGGCTACCTGTGATTATGTTGCGGCCGGGAAAGATGGCTATGAGGCTGGATTGGAAAATATTACAGGGAGGGAAAATACCTCCCGCTCTCTATCGGATGTGCTGATCGAATATATTCAGACGAAGGGAAAAATAATCCCCCGGGTGGATGGTCGGATCAAATTTACCGATTAGAAGAATCAGGTTCTTGGGCAGAACCGGGATTTTGTCCCGCTTTCAATATATGGTTCATGAAATGTCCGTATTCTTCTTCCGTGATTTCCAGTTCTAAGAGGATTTTTTTCTTTTTTACCGGATGAGGAGAAGATTTTTTTTCTTTTTCCATGCGGATAAGTTTGTTATTTTCTGCCAGGCAATCGGAAAAATATTGAAAGAAATCCGTGTTTAATGCCATGGAAATATCGTAAAGTAATGACGTATCTATGATTTTTCGTTTAAAAATGTTGTATGCGATGGTTCTGTCTTTTTGAATTTGCTGAGCGAAATAAGCTACAGACCACCCTGTCTTTTTAAACACAAGCCGTATTCTCTCCCCAATATCGATTCCTGGATTCATAGTCTCGTTTTATCCTTTTTTCTTTGTTATACGGAAAACTTTCATTTCTGTTGCCGGCGTTTCTTGACGGAATATCGTGTAACAGTAAAGGGTAGAAAACGTATCATCAGTGTGACTTATTTAAAAAGAGAAGCTATGGAATATAATGTGAAGCATGATGAGAAGCGCCATCGTTTCGAATACGACCGAAACGGCTTGATGGCTTTTGTAGAGTACGACCTGGAGGATGGAGTGATGGATATATTTCATACCCTTGTTCCGATACCGATGGAAGGTATGGGAGTTGGATCGGCTTTGATGAAGTACGCACTGGATTATGCCCGGGATCACCATTATAGTGTGATCCCGAACTGTGCTTTTGCTCAAGCCTTTTTATTGAGGCATACGAATTATCGGGATTTGATCAGTTAAGCACTGATTTCGATCCGGTTGTTGTCCGGGTCCAGAATCGCACTTTCGTAAAAACCGTCTCCGGTTGTGCGGGGTTCTCCGATGACCTTGTACCCTGCCTGCCGGAGACGCTCTGTCAGTCGATCGACCTGATCTTTACTCCCCGTTGAAAAGGCAAGATGGGCTAAACCGATGAATTCCCGGTCTTCACTATTCCGTACCTGGTCTACATCTGTCCGGGACATGATTTCCAATGTACATCCTCCTTCGAAATGAAGCATGTAAGATTCAAAACCTTTTTTCGGATTTATATACTTTGCATGGGACTTCCCTTGAAAATAGGTGGTATAGAAACTCCTCAATACTTCTAATTGTTTGGTCCAGATTCCGATGTGTGTAATTTTCATGGTGTGTTGAAATTATTTTATACATGTTGCCGGGCAGTTTCATATTTTCTGGAGAAAAGGACCAGTAGTATAAAACCGACGAGGGCAAAGAAGGTTCCGAGCAATGCCGGATAGCGGTAACTTAAACCGGCTTGTAACGGTAATCCTCCGCAATATGCTCCGATAGCGTTTCCAAGATTAAAAGCGACCTGTACGCTGGCTGCCCCTAACATTTCTCCTCCGGGGGAGAAACGGATGAGTAAAACTTGCTGAGGACTCGAAAGGGCGAATAGTCCGGCAGTACAGAGGCACATTAAAATGACCGACAACCAGGAGATAGAAGCGAGGAAATAGATCAGTAACAGTAAAATGGAGAGACTGCCCTGCGTGAAAGCTGCTACCCGTCCCGGGGTGAAACGGTCGGAAAGCCGGCCGCTGACCAGGTTGCCGACGACCATTCCGAAGCCGGCCAATACCATCAATAGCGTGATACTCTCAGGACGAAAGCCGGACACGTGAGTCAGTAAGGGGTTGATGTAGCTATACCAGCAAAATACACCTCCGTTACCGAGCATGGTCGCTCCTAAGATTAACCAGGGAGCCGGTGATTTCAAAAAACGGAACTGTCCCTTGAAACCGGTATCGGGTAGTTTTTCTACCTGAGGCACCCAGCGCCAGATATAGTAGAGGATAAGCACTCCCCAAACGCCTACCAATAAAAAAGTCATCCTCCAGGAAATCGCTGCACTCAGCGAAGTGCCCAGGGGTACACCGAATAAATTAGCCACCGTCATACCGGCTATCATGATCGATACGGCTTCCGATCCTTTTCCTTTGTCGGCGAGTTTTTCAGCAACGATAGAACCGACACCGAAATAAGCACCGTGGGGTAAACCTGAGATAAATCTCCCCAACATCAAAATCCAATAGTTGGGCGCAGAAGCTGCAATGATATTTCCCAGCATAATCATACTCACCAATACCAATAGAATATTTTTCAACGGATATTTGCGGGCGATGATCAGAAGCGGAGCGCCTACACATACCCCGATCGCATAAGCCGATATCAGATGCCCTGCAGTAGCGATACTGATATTTAAAGCTTTGGCAACATCGGGCAAAATGCCCATCATGACAAATTCGGCAATCCCTAATCCTAATGTGCCGAAAGCTAAAGCGATAAGACTCTTTTTCATTGTAATCAAATTTTCGGAGTGCAAAAATAATACGTTTCTTTACAGAAGAATTTGATCTATATCAAAAAATAAAGTTGTATCTAAGTGTTTGGTATACTCCGGATGGTGGATAGAAGTATGGTTTTTAGTTACAGGGAAAGCAAGGGGTTCTGAAGTTTGCCGGGGTGGTTGTGATTAGGGAAGGGGATTGGTTTAGACGCTTTTAAAACGTACCAATAACCTTGATTTGTCGGGGTAGGGGATTATAATGATATACGCAGTCCCTGTGATTTTATACAAAACCTAAAATTAAAAAAATCGGAAGTGATAAAATAGATCCTTCTTTTCTTGATATTGCGACTTATTTTATAGTTTGGTAGGGTGGAATTGGATTATTAAATCTGGTCCTCAGGGGGGATTTAAATAAGTGAAAGACATCTTCGGTTTAGGAATATAATTTCATCACACGATAGGTGAATATGTTTTTTGTAAATGTGAATTCTAATCGGCAAAGGGATGGAAAATAATCATGTTAAACCGATTTATTGACGATCTGCGATAGTTGTGAGTGGGAGAAGATGGCTTTCTTTCCGGAAGAGGCGGCTGGAGCTGATTTGGTTATTTCTTGGTCGGCCGATTGCCGACTCACCGCTGATGGAGTTCTGGTTCACTTGAATGTGAAGGATAGTCAGGTAACTTTGAGAGGTATCTGCGTTAACGGAGGTAAAATTGTCTGTCCGAAAATTGAAATCGAAGTAGATGGATTTGGAGTATTTTTTTACGATGGGCTGTAACAAATCGGGAGGAGAATGGGTTTAATCGGTAAATAGTAAATATGATATCGATGAAACCTGTTTTAAGTTTTGGCCGGATTATGTTAGGTTTGGCCTATGTTGTTTATGGGTATTTGCATTTTACACATACTGCTGCAGATGCGGCTATGGTACCTCAGGGCGTAGGACGTCCGGTGGTATGGGTGATTTTGATCGGAATCTGTTGGTGGGCGGTAGCACTGAGTTTTTTTACCAATATTCTGACGCGTTTGAGCGGAGTACTGGCATCGGTCTTGCTGTTTTTTGTTCTGTTTTTTGCAATTTTGCCTGATTTCCATGGGGTTAGTTCTTGGCTTTCGATGGCTTCGGTGTTGGGGCTGATCGGCGGGTCGTTACAGGTAGCTGCTTATGGGGAAATGTGGTATAGGCGTAAAAATCGGGGATGATATGAACAGACAACTTTTACATCGCTTGGGTGGAATATTCGATACCCACCAGATTCTCGCTTCCGATCTTTACCGGGAGATTTATTCCCGGGACGGTTCTTACTTCGATATCAAACCGGAAATCATCGTTCGGCCCGATACCCCGCAGCAGGTACAACAGTTGCTGGCTATCGCTTCGGAAGCCGGGGTGAACGTCACTTTCCGTACCGGAGGGACTTCGTTGTCGGGACAGAGTGTTAATGAAGGGATTATCTGTGAATTGCGTACGGCCTGGAAGAAAAGCGAGGTACGTGATCATGGACGGAAAATCTGGTTTGAGCCGGGGTTGACCGCTCATCAGATCAATATGATATTGAAAAAATACCAGACAAGAATCGGGCCGGATCCTGCTTCGGCTATAGCGGCCATGATGGGGGGAGTACTTTCGAACAACAGTAGTGGGATGCAGACCGGAACGCGTTATAATTCCTACCATACTTTAAGTGCTATCGAGTTTATGTTGGCTAACGGCCATCGCTACAATAGTAGTGTTGCTGCTGATCGGCAACGCTTTGAGCAGGAGGAAGAATGGTTATGTCAGGGGTTGTTGCGGATACGGGAACAAATCCTGAAGAACGATGAAATCCGTAACCGGATTATCGAAAAATATAAGATCAAGAATGTAACCGGGTACAGCATGAATGCTTTCGTCGATTTCGAACACCCGATGGATATTTTCGCTCATCTGCTGATCGGTGGGGAGGGTACTTTGGGATTTATCGTTTCGGCGGAGTTGAACACCTTGCCGCTGATGCCTGTGTATAGTTCGGCGATGCTTTATTTCAAGGATGCTACGCAAGCGGCGGCTTCTGCAGCTCTCCTCGGAGAAAGTGGGGCGGTATCGGTAGAGATGATGGATTATGCTGCCCTCAGCAGCCTGGGAAACCGTCCGGAATTACCCCGGGGGACGACAGCTATGCTGATCGATTATGGTGCACAGTCGCCGGAAGAAATGCAGGATATGGTAAAACGTCTACAGCCCCGGCTGAAGAAATTGGATGGTATGGTCGATATGGAAGAGTTCACCCATACGGTGAGCGAGCGGGAAAAGCTGTGGGAGGTCCGTAACGGCATTTTTCCTTGTGTTGCAGGGGCTCGTATTCCGGGTAATGCCGTGGTACTCGAAGATGTGGCTGCTCCGGTTGGAAAACTGGCTGATCTGGTTGGAGGATTACAGCAGTTATTCCGAAAACATGGTTATGAAGGTTCTATTTTCGGACATGCCCGCGATGGAAATGTACATCCCTTGGTGACTTCGGGGATGGAGACTGTAACCGAGGTCAATAACTTTTCCCGCTTTATGGAAGGAATGGTCACACTGGTACTTTCGCTCGACGGTTCGCTAAAAGGTGAACACGGTACCGGGCGTGCTGTCGCCCCTTTTGTCGAGCGGGAGTGGGGAACTGAAATTTACGCTATGATGCAGGAACTGAAAAGACTGGCAGATCCGAAGGGTATACTGAATAAAGGAGTGATCCTGAATGAAGATCCGGATGCCCATTTACATTCGATCAAGAAGATGACACTTTTTGCCGGGGAGTTGAACTATAAAAAGGCCGATACATGTATCGAATGTGGGTTTTGTGAGCATGTTTGTCCTTCTCGTTATGTTACGCTAACACCTCGCCAGCGATTGCAGGCCCGACGAATTATTGAACGGACCGGTAGCAGGGAGCTGGAAAAAGAATATGACTATATCGGCGAACAGACCTGTGCGGCGGATGGGATGTGTCAGGTGCCTTGTCCTATGGGGATCAGCACGGCTGTGGTCACCGATGCTATCCGGGCTAAAAAGGCAACTCCCGCAGAGTCGGATATCCTGCACTACGGAGCAGAACATTTCGGAGCGGTGGAAACCGACCTGCGTGCTATGTTGAAGGTGGCTGTAGGTACGGAACGGGTTATTTCACCTTATCCTCTGCTTTGGGCTACCGATTTTTTACACAGGATATCGCATCAGGTGCCTCATTGGTCGTCTCATTTTCCGATGCCCCGAAAATTACATTACCGGGAAGAAGCGAATCCCGATTTTGTTTATTTCCCGGCTTGTGTCACCCGTATTTTCGGTGCTTCGGGTTTGCATAAAGACGATTTGATCACAGTAGTACTGCGGTTGGCCGGTAAAGCCGGGATTCGGGTAAGTCTGCCAGAAGAGGCGCATGGGTTGTGTTGTTCACAGATTTGGGAACATAAGGGAAATCCTGCGGGACAGCGGTTGACCGCCAACCGTACGATAGAAAGTTTTTATAAATGGTCGGGCGGAGGACGGATTCCGATATTCTGTGATACCACTTCGTGTACACATACACTGTTGTTTGAAACCGGTGGGGACATACTTACCCCCGAAAACCGGGAGAAATACAAGCAATTGAAAATCATGGATATCACACAATGGCTCAAAGAAGTTGTTTTACCCCGAATCAAAGTTATTCGCCCGAAAAATCGGATTTTACTTCATCCGACCTGTTCCTGTCAGATCATGGGACTTACTCCGGTGTTGCTCGATATTGCCCGTAAATGTGCCCGGGAAGTTATATTACCTGATAATTGGGGATGTTGCGGGGCTTCCGGTGACCGCGGTTTCATTTTTCCGGAGTTGTCTGATTCGGCAACCCGGGATGAACGGGATGAAATTGGCCATGAATCGTTCGACGGTTGTTATTCTTTGGCACGGACCTGTGAGATTGCGATGCAGGACCATATCGAACAACCGTATGAGTCGATCGTTTATCTGGTGGATGAGACAATTCAGGACCAGGGAACGTAGGTATGAGGTCCTGGTGTAAATATGCATGGAGCATTTTTTTCTTTGTAAAGGTGATCTTTCAACCGAATCAGGGAATGCAGATCCGATTCCCTGTATTCATTTTTTTATTTGTGGTTATTATGTTATTTTTGCAAAAATAAATGAAATATGTAGTGGTGTCTGTGATTTCAAATTACTATGAAAGTACAAATAGAAGAAAGCTGGCGGAGACAATTACAGGAAGAGTTCGATAAACCCTATTTTGAGCATTTAGTGGGATTTGTGAAAGAGGAATATGCGCGTTATACGGTTTTCCCTCCGGGAAGTCGGATTTTTCATGCTTACAATACTTGTCCTTTTGAAAAGGTAAAGGTAGTCATTCTGGGGCAGGATCCCTATCACGAGCCGGGGCAGTATTACGGACTTTGCTTTTCGGTGATGGACGGAGTTCCTTTCCCGCCTTCGTTGGTAAATATTTTCAAAGAGATACAGAACGATCTGGGGAAGCCTATTCCCTGTTCGGGACGTTTGGAGCGCTGGGCGGATCAGGGAGTATTATTGATCAATGCCATTCTGACCGTACGGGCACATCAGGCCGGTTCGCATCAGGGAAAAGGCTGGGAAGAGTTTACGGATGCCGTGATCCGGCGACTGAATGATGAACGGGAGCATATCGTGTTTATGTTGTGGGGGGCGTATGCTCAGAAAAAAGGGGCTTTTATCGACCGTACTCGGCATTGTGTACTGACGGCTCCCCATCCTTCCCCGCTGTCTGCAGACCGGGGCTTTTTCGGATGCAAGCATTTCAGTAAAGCCAATGCCTATTTCCGGAGTAAAGGATTGGCAGAAATCGAGTGGTGATTCTGATTATAAGAACTATTTTATATTTTTGTGCGGTTTAATATGAAAAATAGGAAGGAAATGAAAAAATGGATGTTAGTGGTTCTGGTGTTGGCCGGAAGTGTGAGCTGGGGACAGGCTCAGATAAAAATCGGAAACCGTACGATCAATACGAAGAAAGTGTTGAATGCGGCTTCGGAAGTGGCTTCTGCCATTACCTTGTCGGATGAGGATGTAGCTGCTTTGTGCCGTGAGTCGGTGAAATGGATGGATGAGCAAAATCCGGTTTCAGACCCCGGATCGGCTTATTCTAAACGTTTGGATTCGCTGATGAAAAAAGTAGGGGAGATAGAAGGTTTGAAATTGAACTATAAGGTATATGAGGTGGTGGATATCAATGCGTTTGCTTGCGGAGACGGGAGTATTCGGGTATTTTCGGCCTTGATGGACCTGATGGATGACGACGAACTGATGGCAGTTATCGGTCATGAAATCGGTCATGTCGTACATACCGACAGTAAGGATGCCATGAAAAATGCCTATTTGGCTGCTGCTGCAAAGAGCGCGGCAGGAGCTGCAGGAGGAGTATTGGAAAAATTGACCGATTCACAACTGGGGGAGATTGCCCAAGCCTTGTCGAATGCTCAATTTTCACAAAAACAAGAAACTGAAGCCGATGAATATGGGTTTGAATTTTGTATCAAACATGGTTTCGATCCTTATGGGATGGCTAATGCACTGGAGAAGTTGAATAATTTGTCCGAGGGACAAAAGGCATCTAAATTTCAGCAGATGTTTTCTAGTCATCCCGATAGTGCCAAACGGGCGTCCCGGATGAAAGAGAAAGCGGATGCTTATCTGAATAAATAGAATCCCTGACTAACGGCGGGGCCGGGGCTGGTGTGGCGTGAGAAATGATTGAGTTTGATGAAGTGCCCGAAGATCTTTTGTTGTTGTTCCGGGAGATACCGTTACGAACTGTGATGGTTTGCGTGTTTCAAGGTTGGTCATATGGATAAAATATAAAAAATATTTTCGTCTGTTTATTTCTTTTGAGGTTGTAGTTGCGGAATAACGATTGTTCAAAAACTTTACTGAGTTATTTCCGTTCAACTCAGAAAAACAAGCAGATGAAAATTGCAATTAGTGGAGCGACCGGTTTTATCGGTACACATTTAACCCGTTATTTATCGGGACAGGGGCATGAAGTGACAGGACTTGGACGGAAATGGTTCGGTCGGGGAAATGCCGATCATTTGGCAAAGTTGATGGAAGGAATGGATGTCGTTATTAATTTGGCAGGAGCCCCTGTCAATCATCGTTGGACGACGGCATATAAACAGGAATTGTACGATAGCCGGATCATTCCTACACGTATGCTGGTCGATGCGATTAACCGGACTGACCGGGTTCGGCTTTTTATTTCGGCTTCGGCGGTAGGATATTACCCTTCCAGGGGCTGTTACGATGAATATAGTCATGTGAAAAGCGATGGTTTTTTGGCCGGATTGTGTAGGGCTTGGGAAGCAGAGGCTGGACTGATCCGGAAGTCGGCCAGATTGATCATTACGCGTTTTGGGGTGGTATTATCCCCTGAGGGTGGGGCTTTTCTGCAACTTATCCGTCCTTTGCAGAGTAGATTGGCAACGGTGATCGGGTCCGGGAATCAACCTTTTACCTGGATTGCTCTAACTGATTTGATCGGGGCAATGGGATTTGTGATCGACCAGCCCGGATGGAGTGGGGTTTTTAATTTTGTGACGCCGGAGCAGACGACTAACGCTGCTTTTACCGCTGCTTTGGCCCGACGGTATCATGCCCGATTAACCGTAAAACTCCCGACTGTTTTTTTTCGATTGTTTTATGGGGAGGGGGCTGTTTTGCTGACCGAGGGCCAATGTGTGAAACCTACCCGTTTGCTGGAAAAGGAATTTCAGTTTCAGGCACCTACTGTAGAGGCTTTTTTTAAGCGTATATAGAGTAAATATCTCGGTTGAAATGGGAGAGACCGATGATTCTTTTTTAATTTTGTTGCAGGTATAAAAATGAATAGCCATGAAAGTCGTCTTAATAAATGGAAGTCCTCACCGGAAAGGGAATACGTTTATCGCCCTTTCGGAAGTAGCGGGGGCACTTGAAAAAGAAGGTGTACAAACGGAGATAATCCAACTTGGGATAAAAGCGGTGCAAGGGTGTATTGCTTGTAATAAGTGTGCAGAGTTGGGACATTGTGTATTTCAGGACACCCTTTATAATCAGGTCAGAGAAGCATTGCAGGAAGCAGATGGTATCGTCGTTGGTTCGCCGGTATATTATGCCGGTCCGAACGGGGCGCTCTGTGCATTGCTCGACCGGGTGTTTTATTCCTGTTCGGAATTGTTGGCTTACAAAGCCGGAGCTTCGGTGGCTGTTTGTCGCCGGGGTGGGGCGAGTGCCACTTTCGACCGGTTGAACAAATATTTTACTATCCTGAATATGCCGGTAGTTTCTTCGCAATACTGGAATAGCGTTCATGGGATGCGGCCCGGAGAAGCAACAGAGGATGCCGAAGGACTTCAGACTATGCGTATGCTGGGCCGGAATATGGCTTGGTTGCTGAAAGGAGTGAAACGGGAAGAACGGCCGGAACCGGAACTTCGGGTCATGACTAATTTTATACGATGAAAATTTTAAATCCTCGGGTAACTTGAAAGACGAGCATTTAAGTCCTTGTTTTTTAAAGTATCCGGACTTTTATATTGGGGTATTTTCTTGCCTGTATGGTTATTTCTCCTTACTTTTACGCATCCTGATATATAAAATAGGGTGAAAATTTAAAATTTTTATGAAAAATATTTACAGGACGGCATGTTGGATTGCCTGCCTTTTGTGTTGTGTGCATACCTTGTGTGGTAAAAATGTTGAGGGAGATGTTAACTATGTCTTGATAATCAATACTTATACGGAATCGACTCCTTGGAGTAACAGCATGATTTATCCGATTGTCAGTATGGCTTCACAAGATGAAAAATTGGGGGTATATACCGAGCATATGAATATGTTGATGATGGATGGTGAAGAGGAATTGGCTGCATTTGAGAAAAATATTTTTAAGGATTTTGAGACCCGTCCTCCGAAACTGATTGTATTATTGGGGACAGCCAGTTTTATTCTGTGTGAGGATTTGGATCGTCAGTGGCCGGATATCCCGATCATATTGTGTGGAGAGCGGGATTATGCCGGAAATAAGGATATGGTGTTGAAAAAACAACCGCTGACTCCGGAAGAGCGTATGCCCTTGACCGCTTGGCAGGGTAAATATAATATGACCTCTATGCCGATCCAGGTCTATTTCGAAGAAAACCTGGATTTGATGAAACGGTTGATTCCCGGTATGAAGGAAGTATTGTATATCGGTGATGAAACTTATATTTGTCAGCAGAATGATTATGATCTGAAACATTTGATGGAGTCCGGATATCCTGAATTGAAATACCGTTTTCTATGTTCCAGGGATATCGGTATCGATAGTCTTTTCACTATTTTAAATCAGATAGATGTCCGGACAACGGGTATTTTATTTTCATCCTGGTTTCAAAAAAGAGTTTATGCCGGCAATACCGTGTTGTATGCTAACAGCCATCGGATTATAGCCACTTCTTCGGTGCCGTTGTTTTCTTTTAAGAATGTCGGAATCGAAGAGGAAGGAGGAATTATCGGAGGTTTTATTTATAATAAAACAGATTATGTCGCTCATCTTTGCGAAACGATCAGGGAGATTATCGGTGGGCGTCAGGCACGTGATATCCCTTTTTACTATGGCCCGAAAGGGACGCCTGTGTTTAATTATCAATCGTTGTTGCAGCGTAACCTCGATCCTGAGTTGTGTCCGCCGGGAACTGTTTTTTACAATATGCCGCCTACCTTTTGGGAGAAATATAAGTATATACTGATCGGGATCGGTTTTCTTTTAGTGGGGGTATTGCTAATTTTCCAATATCATCGTTTGCGGGTACTGGAAAAGATAAAAATGATACAACGCAGAGAATTGCAGGCCAATGAGAGGTACTTGGATCTGATCGATAATATGCCGATCCTTTATATGCATGAAGAGCTGATTAAGGATGCAGAAGGAAAGGTTGTCGATACGAGATATTTAGATATAAATCGTTATTTTGAAAATAATTTTTTCAAACGGGAAGAGATTATCGGGAAACTGGGGAGTGAGGTCTTTCCGGAGTCGATGCCGTAATTTCTGCATTTTGTGAATATAGCTCTTTGGGAGAAACGGTCGGTGACTTTCCCCTATTACTATAAAAAAATCGATATTTTTTACGACGTCGTAGTAAATGTCACAGAAGACGGCCATGGGGTAGATATATTCTGCGTGGATAGTACGGAGCTTCATCATGCCCAGAAACAGTTGGGCTTGACCAACCAAAAGCTTTCCATGGCATTGGATGTTGCGAATATTGTGCCCTGGAAGTGGGATTTACAGGCTCATACGATTCTCTGTGATGTCAACCGGCCAATCGAATTAAGCAGGGAGGAGACGGAGGTGGATGAAGAGCAACTTTTTGTGCCGGACTGGCAATATTTTTCAAAAATCCATAAGGAAGATCTGGAGAAAGTGAAGAAAGCTTATGCCGACCTGATCGAAGGGCGTATTGCAAAAGTGAAAGAGGAATACCGGGTGATCGACAAAGTGAATGACCATTACCGGATAGATTGGGTTGAAGCTCAGGCGGCAGTCGAAACCCGTGATGAATATGGGAAGCCTCTGACTTTGGTTGGCTCTTCGCTGATCATTACCGAGCGGAAAAGAATAGAAGCCGAATTATTGTCGGCTAAGGAACGGGCAGAGGAATCGAACCGTTTGAAATCGGCCTTCCTGGCCAATATGAGTCATGAGATCCGGACTCCATTGAATGCCATTGTCGGTTTTTCAGGAATTTTGGCTTCTGCTGAAGAGGGACAGGAAAAACAAGAGTATGTGAGTATCATCGAGAACAACAATGCTTTGTTGTTGCAACTGATCAGTGATATTTTGGACCTATCAAAGATCGAAGCAGGAACGATGGAGTTTGTTTATTCTGATTTTGAGCTGAATAAAGTGATGGACGAACTGGAAAATTCCCTGCGTTTAAAATTAGATCCGGCCAAAGAAGTGCAACTTTGTTTCGAACCCGGCTTACAGGAATGTTATGTCCATTTGGAACGAAACCGCTTGTCCCAACTGATCATCAATCTGGTGACCAATGCCATTAAGTTTACAGAAGAGGGAAGTATCCGCTTCGGCTATCAACTGTGGGAGAGTGGGCAGTTGTATTTTTACGTCAGGGATACCGGTTGTGGGATACCCCGGGATAAGCAGGATGCTGTTTTCGGACGTTTTGTCAAGCTGAACAGCTTTGCTCAGGGGACAGGCCTCGGGCTTTCGATTTGCCAAATGTTGGTAGAGCATATGGGGGGAGAAATCGGCTTACAGTCAGAAACCGGTGAAGGGGCGACATTTTGGTTTACCCTGCCTTTTATTGCTCCGGCAGAAAAATTTCAGGCGGAAAAAAAGATCGAGCCTATGCGGATCGAACAAAAGACCCTGACTATTTTGGTGGCTGAGGATAACGGGAGTAATTTTAAACTGATCGAATCGATATTGGGAAAGGATTACCATCTTTTGCATGCCTGGAACGGGAAGGAAGCTATTGAGTTATACCGGGAATACGAACCGCAGTTGATTTTGATGGATATCAATATGCCGGTGATGGACGGTTATGAAGCCACCCGTGAGATCCGGAAGTTCTCTTTGCAAGTGCCGATTATTGCGGTGACTGCTTTTGCTTATGCATCGGATGAACAGAAGGCTATGGACAACGGTTTTAATGCCTATATGTCTAAGCCTATAAATGCCGGTCAGCTACGGCCGAAGATTACTTCGATACTACAACGGCATGTCGTTTTTATGTGACCAATCGGAAAAATCCTGTTTTTCTATTCATTTTTACTTAACAGCTTCGTTACAAGTCTGTAACATCCTCTTTTCATCTTTGCAATGGAATTTAAGATATAATATTGCAAATGATGAATTGGATGTCAAGTGTGTTTTTTAAGGTCTGTTTGTTTGGTTTTATCGGGTTGGCCTGTCCCACAGCATTGTTGAAAGCTGAAGGGATTATAAAAGGGACAGTATTGGATAAAAACAGTGGGGAACCGGTGATCGGTGCTGCTGTTATGCTCGAGCAGACGCTGAAAGGGGCTGCTACCGATCTGGATGGTAGCTTTTCGATTTCCGGGATACCGGCAGGGAAATATAATCTGCATGTTTCTTGTCTGTCTTATACTACTTTGAAGGTGGAAGGGGTTGAAATAACGGACGATCGTACCGTGGAACTGAAGATCGTGCTGGAAGCTGCTACCGAAGCATTGGAGGAAGTGACTGTGCGGGCTGTCCGTAAGATGAACAGCGAGGTGGCCATGGTGAATGCTGTTAAGGCTTCGCCTGTAGTGATGAGTGCGGTTTCCAGTCAGCTGATCACCAAAAGCCAGGATCGGGATGCTTCGGAGGTTGTAAAACGTATTCCGGGAATATCGATTATCGACGATAAGTTCGTTATTGCCCGGGGATTATCCCAGCGATACAATAATGTATGGATCAATAATAGTGCTGTTCCTAGTTCGGAGGCGGATTCGAGGGCTTTTTCTTTCGATATCGTTCCTAGTGCCCAGATCGAGAATATTATGATCATGAAGTCGCCTTCTCCGGAGATTCCGGCCGATTTTACCGGAGGTTTTATCAAAATCAGTACGAAAGATACTCCTGAAAAAAATCAATATATGCTGAGTTATGGGGTTAGTGTGAATGATCGGACTCATTTCAGGAATTTCAAATACAATAAGGGAAGTGCAACCGATTGGCTTGGATTTGACAATGGGATGCGAATGGTAAAAGGGGGGATAAAAGGAGTGTTCGATAATGAAGATGCGGCTTCGGTGGAAGAGATGACAAAACAGGGGTTTAACAATGATTGGAAAGTGAGGCATAAAAAGCCCTTTCCCGACCAGCGTTTCTCTTTCATGTTCGGCCAGGTGTTCAAGGGAGGAGAAGACAGGAAACTGGCTTTAACCGGAGCCTTGAATTATAGCAATACCGGTAAAAGTTATATCGGCATGGAAAACTCCCGTTTCGGTGTGTATAACAAAGTAAAGGATGAGCCGATTTATCAGTATAAATATACCGATAACCAATATACCCGGAACGCCAGGTTGGGGGCGATGCTGAATCTGGCCTTTACGGGGAGTAAAAGCCGTTTTTATTTCCGGAATATTTTTAACCAATTGGGAAGTAACCGATATACCGAACGTCGTGGTTGGCAGAATATCAGCTCTTTATATATTCAGGAAAAAGCAGAATATATTTATGGCAGCCGCAGTACCTATTGTGGGCAATTTTCGGGAGTCCACGATTTGCCGGCAGGGACACTGGATTGGAATCTGGGTTATTCGTATGCAAATAAAAACCAGCCGGACAGGCGGATTATCGAGCGTCAGCAAAACGATATCGTAGGGGATGTGAACTATGGAAAAATGAGGATCGACCAAAACGATATCTATAGGGATTTCCTGCGTTTGGATGAACACATTGTATCTTTCGGTGCGAATTACAATTATCTTTTCAATGAAAGCGGAGGATTTACGCCGACCCTGAAAGCGGGGGTATATGGAGAGTATTGTAAGAGAGATTATAAAAACCGGGCCTATTATTACCGGTTTTATGAAGATCATATGCCTGCAGGATTCGCTTATGAGCCGGTGGTGGAAAATATTTTGCAGGCAGAAAATTTCGGAGCTGACAAGCTTTATCTCTATGATGATACGGATAATAAAAATAGTTATAAAGGGAATAATCTGTTGTATGCGGCTTATCTGGCTTTGAATATCCCCTGGCAGCGTTTTAATGTTTATGCAGGGGTACGGCTGGAAAACAGGAATATGACACTGACCAATTATATCAGTTCGAATGCCTGGATTTCTAAAGACACTGACTTTGACAATACCGATTTTTTCCCTTCTGTGAATGTCAGTTATAATCTGACAGATAAACAATTGATCCGTTTTGCTTACGGTAAGTCGGTGAACCGGCAGGAATTTCGGGAAGTTTCGTCGTCTGTGTACGAAGATTTCGAATTGTTCAGTGATGTAAAAGGAAATCCGGATTTGAAACCGGCCTATATTCATAATCTGGATTTACGTTACGAATGGTATCCGGCTAGTGGCGAATCGGTATCTGTAGCTTTGTTTTACAAGCATTTCCGGCATCCGATCGAATGGACTTTCCGGGATGGTGGCGGAAGTTATACCTATACTTTTGAAAATGCCGATAAGGCCCGGAATTATGGTGTGGAGGTAGATATTCGTAAAGATTTGGAATTTATCGGTTTGCGGAATTTTATGTTGAACCTGAATGGGTCGTGGATAAAGAGTAAAGTTTCTTTCGATAGTGAGAATAGCCTGGAGCATGACCGGCCGATGCAGGGCCAATCGCCTTACCTGGTGAATGCAGGGTTGTTTTACCAGACGGAAAAAGCAGGCGTGATGGCCGGAGTGCTTTATAACCGGATAGGAAAAAGGATTGTCGGAATCGGGCGGTCGGATATGAGTGTGGGAGGATCTATCAATAACGATATCCCGGATATGTACGAAATGCCTCATGATGCACTCGATATTGTATTGAGCAAAAAGTTCGGAAAACAAGTAGAGGTGAAACTAAATGCGAAGGACGTCATCGGGCAGGATGCTGTGTTTAAACAATTTCCCAGGTTTGAAGACGCGAATGGACAGATCGTGGAAAGGGAACAAACCACAAAGCGTTTTGCACCGGGGAGATCCTTTACCTTAAGTGTGAGTATTCATTTGTAATCTATAAAAGTTAATTTTAATCGTTATGAAAACAATTTTGAAGAAATGGCAGATGCTTTTAATGCTTGTCTTAACCCTTGGAATTACTGCTTGTAGTGATGATAACGGCGGTAATGGGGATAACGGCGATGATGATGGAGATAATCTGAGTGATATTCTGTTTGAAAACGGTACTCAGCTGGGCAATGGGGCGGATGAGATGGAGATAAACGGAAACTATAAGTTGCCCAAGGGAGTATATGTGATGAAAGGGTGGTTGTATATTACCGATGGTTCGTCGCTCGAAATAGAAGCAGGTACGGTCATAAAAGGGGATAAAGCCACCAAAGCAGCGATTATTGCCGAGCCTGGAGGTAAACTGATTGCCAGGGGTAGACAGGATGCTCCTATTGTGTTTACTTCCAACGAACCTGTCGGTTCGCGTAAACCCGGAGATTGGGGAGGTATTATCCTGTGCGGAAAAGCGGTGAATAATCAGGGAAAAATGACTATTGAAGGAGGATTGCGTACCGAGCACGGAGGAAATGACAATGCGGATAATTCAGGAGTATTGAGTTATGTGCGGGTCGAATTTGCAGGTAATCCTTTTGATACGGACCAGGAAATCAACGGGGTGACTTTCGGAAGTGTCGGATCGGGGACGCAGGTCGACCATGTACAGGTGTCTTATTCGAACGATGATTCCTTCGAATGGTTCGGCGGATCGGTAAATTGTAAATATCTGGTGGCCTATCACGGATGGGATGATGATTTCGATACCGATAACGGTTTTTCAGGGAAAGTGCAGTTTTGTCTGGGAGTACGGAATCCGGGTATTGCCGATCAGTCTATTTCCAATGGTTTCGAGAGTGATAATAATGGAAATGGAACGACTCAGGAACCTTTTACAAAAACAGTTTTCAGTAATGTGACTTTTGTCGGACCGGTCGGGCAGGATCCTGCTTTTCAAAATACCACAGAGTATATCAAAGGAAATGGCCTGAACCCCAATAACGGTTCACGGTTAGGGCAATTCCAGGCTGCGATACAAATTCGCCGCAACTCTCATCTGAGTTGTTTTAATTCGGTCGCTATGGGGTATCCGGTCGGACTTTTGATCGAGAACGATAAAGGTTCTCAGACTCAGGAGGCAGCTAAAAACGAGGTTTTTAAACTGAATCATATCGTTTTTGCAGGAATGGGAATTTTAGGAAGTGATAAAAATAAGAGCCTGCAAGGAGGTTTGTGTACGGACGGTACGAATATCGATGCCACACAGACGGCATTTTCTGAGACTTATTTTAATACAGCTACGGTGAATGTCGCTTATCCGGCTATTGCCGATCTGAAGTTGAGCCAACCCAATAGTATGGCAGCTTCTCCGAATTACGGCCCTCTGACTGGAAGTCCGTTACTGGGAGCTGCCGATTTTACCGATGTTTTGCTGAGCAGTGGTTTTGACAAAGTGTCTTATATCGGTGCTTTTGCCAGTGACAAGGAGGCGGACAATTGGATGAGCGGTTGGACGAATTTTGATCCGCAACATACCTCTTATTAATGAATTGTTAAAATTGCAGGCGAATTTACTCCCGTAGATTTACAATTTGTAAATGATGTGAATAAGTAGTAATATTTCGGCGAAATTGAAAAAAGGATGCTTTTGCGGCATCCTTTTTGTTTTAACATTTAACAGTAACGTCATGAGTTTGTCACGAACTTGTCATATTGCAAGCTTACTTTTGTGGCGTTAAGATTTAGAAGACATTTTTTTTTCATAAGTTTGTATTAGGTTAGTTAGTAGTGAAAAGTTTCCCGCCGTGAGGCTCGAAACTTTTTCGTTTTTTGTGTTTTTCTTCAATTGAAATTTGCATATTTGTATGATGTTAGACGACAAAATATATCTTTTTAACCGATAGATCGTATAATATAGGAAATATAGTTTTATCACTAAATCATAGAACCATGAAAAAGTACATTTGCACTGTATGTGATTACGTTTATGATCCGGTACAAGGTGATCCGGATGCTGGCATCGAACCGGGAACAGCTTTCGAAGATTTGCCTGATGATTGGGTCTGTCCCTTGTGTGGGGTCGGTAAAGATGAATTCGAACCCTATGAAGAATAATTTTGGATTGTAAATAAATAGTGTTTACCTTGTGGCTTGAAATAGTTTTTATTTCATGTTATTTCAAATTTAGTAACCTGGTCGTTTGGCGGTTAAAGTCATAAAGATACAAGAGGTCGGCAATCCCTCATTGAATGTGTTAGAAATAATACATGGATATAGCTCCCCGAAAGGGAGCTATTTTTGTGTGAAATAAGTAAAAAAGCTTATTAAAATAGCGTTGGATAGGTATTGTTATTTAACAGAATATGAATAGCTTTGCATAGCTTTTCGATAAATATGCCAAGTAAATGAATAATAGTGGTTTGGCATATAAATTGTTGAAGATTTGGTATTTTAAATAAAATATGATGCGGAATATACGTGTAGTTTTTGCAGTTTTGTCTTTATCTGTTGTATTGGTTGCCGGAGTTGCAGATGAATTACAGGCACAGGAGAAAAGACAGGGATGGATTAAACGATTGAGATACAGGCGGGAATTACGTCGGGAGTTGCAAGGTGAGATTCAATTATCCGGAGCTTTTGCTCTTTATCCTATGGCTGTGAAATGGGCGGAAGAGTTTCGTAAGATCCATCCTAAAGTGAGGATCGATATTTCTGCCGGTGGGGCTGGTAAAGGAATTACCGATGCTTTGGCTAAGGTGGTAGACCTTGGAATGGTCTCCCGGGATATTTATCCGCAGGAACTGGAAAAAGGGGCTTTCCCGATAGCGGTGGTGAAGGATGCCGTCGTACCTACTATTAATTCGAATAATCCTTTGATCGATCAGATATTAGCGACCGGTTTAAAGCAACAGGTGGCTCAGGATCTGTGGATTCATACCACAGCCCGGACCTGGGGCGATGTGCTGGGGACGGGCAGTACGATACCGGTACATGTGTATACCCGCTCGGATGCTTGCGGTGCTGCAGAAACTTTTGCTGCCTGGTTAGGAGCTAAACAAGAGGATCTGGAAGGAACCGCTGTATTCGGAGATCCCGGAGTCACTTCTGTGGTGCAACGTGACAAAGTAGGGATCGGATTTAATAATATTGCCTATGCTTACGATATCAATTCTAAAAAGCCTTATCGGCATATCGCAGTGATTCCCTTGGATTTGAACGGCAATGGAAAGATCGATCCGGAAGAAGATTTTTATGCCACTAGTACAGAATTGAATGCTGCTATTGCAGAAGGGAAATATCCCAGCCCACCGGCCCGGAACCTGTTTTTGGTTTCGAATGGAAAACCGATGAAACCGGAAGTGCTTGCTTTTCTCGAATTTATTTTGACAGATGGGCAGCAATATGCTCCTGAAGTGGGATATATCGGGCTTTCATCCGATATATTGGAAGAAGAATTATTCAAATTGCAGGAATAATGATGGAGGAAGAAGATAAGATTGTACAAAAAACTTCCAGGATCCGCCTGATCAAAGATAAGATGGCCGGATCAATGATGTTGACTTTTACGTTAGTGTCTGTGTTGTTGGTCGTGCTGATCGGTATTGGTCTGGTGCTGAAATCTTTGCCTATTTTACACGACAAATCCCTGTGGGAGTTACTTAGTGGAGCGAAATGGAAACCGATGCGCGGGGATTTCGGTTTCCTGCCGTTTATTATGGGTACCCTTTGGGTGACGGCTATCGCTATCCTTTGGACTTTACCGGTTTCGTTATTTACCGCTATTTTCCTGACGGAAAATTCTAAGAGTTGGGTGAAAAGGGTGGTGTTTCCGGCTCTCGATATTTTGGCCGGTCTGCCTTCGGTCGTCTATGGAGTGTGGGGTATTTTAGTCGTAGTCCCCTGGATTTCCGATCGGTTGGCTCCACACTTTGTGGAATATTCTACAGGTTATTCCACACTGGCTGCCGGTATTGTATTGGGGATCATGATCCTGCCTTTGCTGATCAGTTTGTTTGTGGAATTATTTTCTTCTGTTCCTAAGGAATACCGGG
This sequence comes from Odoribacter sp., assembly GCF_985060555.1. Classification (NCBI taxonomy): domain Bacteria; kingdom Pseudomonadati; phylum Bacteroidota; class Bacteroidia; order Bacteroidales; family Odoribacteraceae; genus Odoribacter; species Odoribacter sp. The sequence goes on from NZ_CFKYFN010000087.1 coordinate 37,520, forward strand.
AAGCTTCCTTATCCTTGGGAGCAACCCGTTGGCAGACGACGAAATATGTATTGCTGAAGAAGACTTTCCCGGGGATAGTAGCTTCGGTGACCCTGGCTATTTCGAGGGCTATGGGGGAGACGATCGCCGTGTTGATGGTGTGTGGAAATATTGTACAACTTCCCGACTCGTTATTCGACGGTTGTTATCCGTTGCCGGCATTGATCGCCAATAACTACGGGGAAATGTTGTCATTGCCGCTTTATGAATCGGCATTGATGTTTGCCGCTTTGATTTTGTTTGTGGTCGTATTTGTCTTTAATATCGCTTCCCGCCTGATCCTTAGAAAGCTGGAACGGAATTTGGTATGATCGAAAAACCGATGTCATGAAATTGAAATTTATTGAAGAGAAGGCTATGAAAGTGGTGATGTTGGTGACAACATTACTGGTATTTTTGTTTGTAGGCAGTATTTTATATACCATCGTCAAAAACGGCTGGGGAGCCATGAATTGGGAAATGATTTCCTCTTTGCCGGGAGGCGGGTTTTACATCGGCAAAGAAGGAGGGTTGCTGAATGCTATCGTCGGTTCGTTGTATATTGTGGGAGCTTCTACGGTATTGGGTCTGGCGGTGAGTATTCCTGTCGTGTTTTATCTGAATGTATATCTGAAAAAAAATTCGAAACGGGGTTCGTTCGCCCGACTGGCGTATGATGTGCTTTTCGGAATCCCTTCGATCGTATACGGGGCTTTTGCTTTTACCATCATGATCTATTTGGGGTTGAAGACCTCTTTGGCCGGTGGTATTATTGTCATAACGCTATTGATCATTCCGATTTTTATCCGTTCGATGGATGAGATTGCCCGGGAATTGCCGCAGGATATGCTGAATGCTTCTTATTCCCTGGGAGCTACGCGTTACGAAACGATCAAAGTGGTTGTCCGGCAGATCGCTCCGGGTATCGCTACAGCTACTTTGTTGTCTATCGGCCGGGCGATCGGAGATGCTGCTGCGGTGTTGTTCACTGCCGGGTATACGGATAATATCCCGACTTCCCTGGGACAGCCGGCAGCCACTTTGCCTCTGGCCGTATTTTTTCAGCTGAGCAGCCCTATACCCGCAGTTCAGGAAAGGGCGTATGCCGCCGCTTTGATATTGACTATTATTGTTTTGATATTGAGTATCCTGGGACGGATTATTACGAACCGTTTCTCCAGGAATAAAATTCAGTAATCATCGTGATTAAAATAATTGAGTAACTTAGTAATCTGGTAACTATATATGAATATTCCGTTTTTAGGTAAGAAAATCAAATGGTATAATATGTCCGATTTGAATGAAACAGAATTGAAAAAAGGTTTTTTTCGTCCGAATCAGAAATTTTGTACCGATGATTCCAAAAGATCGAACATTGTCGTAGACCATTTGAATGTCACTATCCAGCACAATCATATTCTGAAAGAGGTGTCGGCAGTTATTCCGGACCGGAAGATTACCTGTATTATCGGTCCTTCGGGTTGTGGAAAGTCGACTTTGCTCAAGAGCTTGAACCGTCTGTTGGATACGAATGAAGAGGTTCATATTTCGGGTAGTGTGTTGGTAGACGGGGAAGAATTGTATGCTCCGGGAGTAGAGATTACACATATACGGCGTAAGATGGGATTGTTGTCGCAACGTCCCTGTCCGCTACCGATGTCTGTTTATGATAATATCGCTTACGGTTGCCGGATTCATGGTATACGTAACCGGAAGAAGCTGAATATGATCGTACGCCATTACCTGCAGGCTGTGGGATTATGGGAAGAGGTGAAAGATCGTTTGCATACTCCGGCAGGTCGGATGTCTATCGGACAGCAACAACGCCTCTGTCTGGCCCGGGGATTAGCTGTCGAACCCCAGTTTATCCTGGCAGACGAAGCGACTTCGGCTTTGGATCCTATATCGAGTAAAACCATCGAGGATCTGTTTTTAAAACTTAAAGAGGAATATGCTATCGTATTGGTGACGCATACGTTGCGTCAGGCCTTACGAATTGCCGATTATGTGATCTTTATGTATATGGGAGAGATCATCGAGGCCGGACCGGCAGAACAAATCTTTAAAAATCCACAAAAGGAGTTGACACAGAAATATTTGGCCGGGGTATTTAGTTAGAAAAAGTAAAAAGTGGGAAAAAGCTATAAGCTAAGGGCTTGGAGCTGGGGAGGAAAGTAAAAATCGATTGGGATATGATGAAAGAGGATGTAATACGGTTGAATGAGCAGCTGAAAGGCAAGAAGGCGGAAGAGGTATTGGATTATTTTTTGGAAAAATACCAGGGACATATTGCTCTGGCGTCGAGTCTGGGGATTGAAGACCAGGTGTTGACTGCTATGATTTGCGGGATCGATGCGACTACCCGTATTTTTACTTTGGACACCGGGCGGTTGTTTCCTGAAACATATAGTCTGATCGGGCGGACAAATATGACATATGGAATCCGGATTCAGGTATTTTTCCCGGACTATCACGAAGTGGAAAAAATGGTGGCGGAACATGGGGTGAATTTGTTTTACGATAGCATTGAATACAGGAGGTTATGTTGTCATATCCGTAAACTGGAACCTCTGAAACGTGCTTTCCAGGGAATGAAAGTGTGGATTTGCGGATTGCGGCACGAACAATCGGTTACCCGTACAGGAAATCAGTTGGTAGAGTGGGACGGGATGAACGGATTGATAAAAGTGAATCCTTTGATCGATTGGACAGAAACCGAGGTATGGGAGTATATCCGTGAGCACGGCGTACCTTATAATAAATTGCATGATCAGGGATTTCCGAGTATCGGTTGTCAGCCCTGTACCCGGGCTGTTAAGCCCGGCGAAGATATCCGGGCCGGACGTTGGTGGTGGGAGTCGCCTGAACACAAAGAATGTGGATTACATAAATGACCGGATTTCTCGTTGCCTTGATGGTCGGAAAATTTTCTACCGGACCTAATAATGAAAGGTGCTTATATACATGTTTACTCTAAATGTAGGTTTATTTTGTTATTTATTCGTCTTCGGTGATCGTGTTTGGGGACCCGGTCGCTTCTGTCGGTCGTCTAACTTTTTCTTTCACTGACCGGCGGAACTCCTCACTGCGTTCGTCAGACACCACCGGTCGGGCGTTCAGAAAAAGCAAGACGACACTCGCCAGAGCTCCAATGGTCCCCGAACACGAACACCTCCGACTTACGTTATCA